>CALLGK010000170.1 GCA_938009905.1 uncultured Acidimicrobiales bacterium
CAATCTGCTGCCAACTCTCTCGGCGCAGGAGAACATCCTGATGCCGCTTGCCATGTCTGGCAGCCAGCCTCGATCCGGCGTGCTCGACGACGTGGTCGACGTGCTTGGTCTGACCGGACGCCTGAACCATCGCCCAAGCGAGCTGTCCGGTGGTCAGCAACAGCGGGTTGCTGTTGCCCGAGCCCTGGTGGCCGAACCATCCATCGTCTTCGCCGATGAACCAACGGGCAATCTCGACACCCGCACGGGCCACGAGATTCTGGAGTTCATTCGTCGAGCTGTCGACGAACGGCACCAAACAACCGTGATGGTCACCCACGACCCGGCCGCCGCAGCATGGGCCGACCGAGTGGTGTTCTTCGTCGACGGCAAGGTTCACGGCGAGCTCGCCAACCCAACAGCAGACACGGTGCTCGAGGCAATGCTGGAGCTTGGACGATGAGCAGCATCCTCACCACCGCCCTGAAGAACACCATCGCAAACCGTTCGCGGTTTGCCCTCACCATGGTTGCCGTCGCCCTGTCGGTGGCCTTTCTCACCGCAACCCTCGTGCTTGCCGACTCGCTCACGGGCACGGCCGCCGACGACATTGCCGCCGCCAACGAACCAATCGACTACGTAATCCAAGGTGCAGTCATCTCTTCTGGAGACAGCGGACCGGGCGAAGTGCCCGAAACTGTCACGGCAGAACTGACGATGGACTTCCCAGCCGCCCTTGCTGCTAACCCGGCGATTCTCGATGCCGTCGGCGTCGACGAAGGGTTCGCCAAGCTGGTCGACGATGGTGTCGCGGTTGGCGACGCAACCGCCATCGATGTCGGCCGAGCTTGGGTCGACAATCCCGATCTCAATACGTTCACCCTCACCGAAGGTGCAGCACCTGTTGGGCTCGACGAGATCGTGATCGATGTGGCCGTTGCGTCCGAGGCGTCGCTCGCCGTCGGCGATTCGGCTCAAGTTGTCACCGCAACAGGTTTGCACGACATGACGATCGCCGGTCTGGCCAGCTTCGGTGGCGCCGACCGTGCGCCGTTGCAGCGCACCGTGTTGTTCTCCGAGGTTGGTGCGAACGAGCTCATGGAGATCGATGGCTTCAACGACGTGCTTGTCTCTTCCAGCGCTGATCTGGCAACCGTTGAGGCGGCAGTCGCAGCGGTCGACGACACAGCCGCCGTGCTTTCAGGCGCAGCCGCCAGCCAGGCGCAGCAAGACGTGATCACCTCGCCGTTCGCCTTCCTCTCCGTCTTTCTCCTGACCTTCGCTGGGCTGGCCACCATCGTGGGCACGACCATCATCTACAACACGTTCACGATCGCCATGAGCCAACGCAAGCGTGAGCTGGCCCTCACCCGTGCCATCGGAGGCACCCGACGCGTGGTGCTTGCTGCCGTGATGGTCGAGGCGCTGCTCATCGCGGTCGTGGCCACACTCATCGGCGTCGGCCTCGGCCTGCTTGGAGTTGGTGCGGTGCGAAGCATCATGACGGCGCTTGGTGTTCCGTTCATTGCTGGCCCGACCGTCGTCACCTCGTTCACCCTTGCCGCTGCCGTGTTTGTTGGACTGGTTGTCACGCTCGTGTCGGCCTGGCTGCCGGCTCGACGGGCATCGTCGGTTGCCCCAATCGAAGCGCTGCGTGACGCTGCGGCTGAATCAGCCGAGTCGAACGCCGTGCGAGGCATTGCCGGTGTGGTTCTCACGCTGGCTGGCGTGGTGGCTCTCGCCATCGCTGCCATTACAAGCAACGCACTTGCTCTCGTCGGAGGCGCCCTTGTTGTTCCCGGTTTGGTGGCTGTCGGTCCAGCGCTCGTGTCCAGCTCGGCCAAGGCGGTACGCCGACCGCTCGAATCGATGCTTGGCGTGTCTGGGTCAGTGGCCGCCACCAACCTCGACCGCAATCCGCGTCGGTCGGCATCAACGTCGCTTGGGCTCACCCTCGGCGTCGCGATGGTCGGATTCTTTGCGCTGATCGCCAGCTCCCTGTCGGCGAGCCTCACGAGCACCCTCGACCAACGACTCACGGCCGACCAGGTGGTGGCCTCTGTTGCCCCCGAGTACTCCACCATCGATCCAACGCTGGCCGATCGAGTGAGGGCCGTTCCAGATGTTGAGCAGGTTGGCGCGGTTGCCATTGTGGAAGCGGGACTCGACGGTGCAGAGGCTGTCGTTGGCGGCGTCGATCCGGCGGTCGGCAATCTGTTTGACTTCGCGGTGAGCGAAGGGTCGCTTGACTCGCTGGCCAGCGGGGGAGTGGCGGTGTGGACCGGTGGCGAGTTGCCGGCGCCCGCCATTGGCGACGAGATCACATTGTCGTTCTCGTCAGACGAGCTGACGGTGCCGGTCGTGGCTCACTACGACGAGAGCCTGTCTGGCTTCGACCCGCCAACGCACCTGGTTGACGGCTCCGTACTCGATGCGGTCGAACCAGGATCACTCGACACCACGCTGTTCGTCGGGATGTCCGATCAGGCTGGCGCAGCCGCCGAGTCGGTTCGAGACGTGGTGGCCGGAACCCCTGGAGCCCTGCTGCAGACTTCGGACGACTACATCGCCAACGCCAGCACCGAAGTGGATTCGGTGCGCAACCTTGTCTTCGCCATGCTCGGACTCACCGTGATCATTGCCATCGTTGGCATCGCCAACACCACGGCCCTCTCGGTGTCTGAACGAGTTCGTGAGACCGGCTTGCTGCGAGCCATTGGTTCAACCCAGCGAGATGTGCGGCGAATCGTGCGCTGGGAAGCTGGCGTGCTTGCCCTAATCGGCACGGCCCTCGGCCTTGCGGTTGCCTTCCTCGGAGCCTGGGCGCTCGTTGGTGCGGTGGGAGGGAGCGAGATCACTGCCCTGAGTGTTCCCTGGGTGCAGTTCGCCATTCTCTCCGTCGCCGCAATCGGGGCTGGAGTACTTTCAGCTGCTGTGCCTGCCTGGCGAATCTCACAGCTGCCCACCCTGCACGCCCTCGAAGGGTGACCACCGTGCAGCCCAGCGCTTCTCGTCGAATCCCGTGGATCGACGTGGCCGCCGTTGTGCTGGCGGCTGTCGCAGGGTTTGCGTTCCTGATCATCGACGTTGAGTCAAAGGTCGGCGAGACCGGAGTCATCGACTTCGCTCTTGTCGGCCTTGCCGCGCTGCTCTTGCTCGGACGCAGGCACCGGCCCCTCGAGATCACGATTGCCATTCTGTGTCTTCGGGTCGCCGTCATCTTGGTATCGACCACCGAGTTCGCTGTCGTGCTGGCCTCGGCGTTTGCGCTCTATTGGCTTGCTCGGCACGGTTCTCGAGTTGCCGCGTACGTGATCGCCGCAGCCGGGGCTGTCGCATCGACGATCGCCATCATGAGCAAGGTTGGCGACGACCCGTGGTTCTCTGAGTTGCTCGCTGAGCTCGCTATCAACCTGCTGCCCGTCGCCCTTGGTGACGCGGCTCGCAATCGCCAAGAACGAGTGGCCGACCTTCTGGGTGCGGAAGGCGATCGCAGAGTGCAAGCAGAACGACTGCGAATCGCCAGGGATCTCCACGACATTGTGGCTCACGCGCTCACCGATATCTCGATTCAGTCCGGCATCGCCGCTCACCTCCTCGATGACGACAACGAGCAAGCGAAGCGGGCTCTCGAACGCATCAACAAGGCCGGGAAGTCGTCGCTCGAAGATCTGCGTTCGATGGTTGGGGTGTTGCGATCCACGGATGACGTTCCGCTGCAACCCACACCGACCGACCCTGATGATCTCTCGCCAATCGTTGAGCAGGCGGAGCGATCAGGCATCGCCCTCACGATCAAGCAGACGGGCACCTTTCCAGCCGATACGCCTGATGCTTGCGTGATTGCGGCACACCGCATCATGCAGGAGTCACTCACCAACATCGCAAGGCACGCCGGGCGAACAACGGCGACGATCGGACTTCACCATCACGATGATCACCTCGGTCTCGCCATCAGCAATGCCGCATCTACCGCGCGTTCTGGCGCCCCGCTGGACGCTCCCTCGACCGCTGTCGGAATCATCGGCATGCGAGAGCGGGCAGAGTCGTTAGGCGGATCGCTGACGGCCGACCCTTCACCTTCTGGCGGCTTCGTGGTCGAGGCGGTCCTGCCCTATCGAAAGGCCCCGGTGGCATGACACACCCAGACACCGTGATTCGGGTGCTCGTGGTCGACGATCACGAAATGATTCGCACGGCCTTCGTCGAGCTGATCGACAGTCAAGACGACATGGAAGTAACGGCCACGGCATCGACTGGTGTCGAGGCCGTTGACGCCGCAGTCAAGAGTCCGCCCGATGTGATCCTCATGGACATCCGGATGCCCGAGCTCGACGGCATCACGGCCACCGAGCGAATCACCTCACGTCCCGAGCTCGCAGAAACGGCCGTGGTCATCCTCACCACGTTCGATCTCGATCAGTACGTCTACGACTCGCTGCGAGCTGGAGCGTCTGGGTTCATTCTGAAAGACACAGCACCCGCCCAGCTGTTGGAGGGCATCAGGGTGGTTGCCGCCGGCGATGC
>CALLGK010000171.1 GCA_938009905.1 uncultured Acidimicrobiales bacterium
AATCTTCACCTGATCCGGCGCCGAGGCCGCGGCTTTGGTCTGCGCCCTCGAATCGGACCGCCTCGGGTGGAGTTGTCCCGTTGGCCGCGGCGTACGTTTCGCACACTTCCTGTTGGTCGAGGAACCACTTCAACGCGTGAAAGGTTGGTCCGGTGTTCGCTCGGGCATCGGAAGGCAGCGGGTTGTTTCCGATGAACTCGGGTGCGTTCGAGATCAAGAGCACCATCTCTGAGCGTGGCATGCCGGCGTTGAGTTGGCCGAGCCAGAACGCGTAGCCGTCGTCGTCTGGCTCTCGGTCGAGCACATTGCGGTAGATGATGGTGGTGAACGCTTCGTTGTCGAGGTTGTCGCCGAACACTTCCTCGAATTCGGGCGACTGCACGAAGAACGCGGCGATGTCGCGGGTCGTCATCCGGAAGCTGTCGTACTGGTCGACCCAGAACTCGGCTCCCTCGAACTCGGGGGTTCTGTCGAGCACAGCCTGGTAGAGGCGAAGTACTTCGGAGTGGCCGCTGTGCAGGAAGCCGTGGTTGATGAGCTCGTCGTAGGTGGTCGGCGGCGCAAATCCGGCGTTTGCCGGTGCGGGTGCCGCCACTGTGGTGAGTGCGACGACGAATGCCGCTAACGCTTTGCGCGGCCGTGACAGGCGAATGTGCATGAGATCCCTCCGAAAACGTGCGCCCGACGATGGCGGCGGGCCTTGATCATCTTGTCACGAGGACTCACCTGAAATCGGACGGCCAGCCAAACCCCGAGAAGTACCATCGGCCCATGGGGGCAATCGACGTCAGGTTCTTGACGCCTGGCGATATCGGATTGTTGCGGGACATCGATCGGAGTGAACAGCTCGAGGTCGAATACACCGTCGAGTCGGGGAGCCTGGTCTCATCCAAGACCTCGATGTACGTGCCTCCGTGGGATCCGTCTGGCTCAGGCGACCACAGCGTCAGTCACCTCATCGCGTTCTGCAGTCCACACCTGGACCAGGGAGCGCAGCTCCTTGGGGCCTTCGACGAAGAAGCGATCGTCGGCATGGCACTCGTGGAGCCGTCGCTGCACCCGGGTCTCGGATGGCTCGCACTACTGCACGTGTCGAATGGTCGACGGCGTGGTGGCGTTGGCCAGACACTGTGGAACGCAGCAGCCTCTATCGCTCACGACTCTGGCGCAAACGCCCTGTACGTATCGGCCACGCCAACCGGGTCGGCCGTGCAGTTCTATCTCAAGCAGGGATGCCAACTCGCCGGACCGGACGAGATCGTCGAAGAGCTCTTTGCGTTAGAACCCGACGACGTTCACCTCGTTTGCGACCTCAGTTCCACTCAGCCGGGAAACGATGGCCGCCTGAGTTGAGACTCCGGCCCCTCGTGCAGCGTCTCTGACGTCGCGGCATTGTCGATTCAGATCTCGCCGCCCAGCTACTTGCGACGACACACGACGCAGAACTCGCCACCTTCTGGGTCGGCCATTACGGTCGCAGCCATGCCGAGATGTCCTGTAGCGGCAGGTGTGATGACCGTGGCACCGAGCTGTTCGAGTTCAGCGATCGATGAGGCTTCGTTGGCCGCAGACACGAACAGATCGAGATGAAGCCGATGCTTGGCAGTCTTCCCCTCGGGTACGTGTTGAATCGTGAGGTGGTTCAGTGGTCGCCCGACGGGCGAGTCGCTGAGCGTGATGTAGGGCTTTCCGTCACCTTCGCGTCGTGTGAACCCGATCGCTGCCTGCCAAAAGTCAGCGAGTCGTTCCGGGTCATTGCTGTCAACGGTGACGCCAATTGCTCGAAGTTCCATAGCCGCATTTTGTACATGACCACTTCGACCTTCGGTAATGTCGCCGAATGGCACACACCCGAGACTCATTGGTTCAACTGACCGAAACCTTCATGTCCGCGTTCAACGACAACGACCTCGACGGCGTCTTGTCAGCCTTCGCCGAGGGTGGAATCTACGAAGAGTTCAATGGTCGCGAGTCGAAGGGCTCGGACGCGATACGAGCCGCCTTTGCTCCTCAGTTTGAGGGAGCGTTTGGCCAGATGAAGTTCATCGACGAAGACCTCATGGTCGATCCCGTGGCTGGCAAGGTCATGGCCTCGTGGCGTTGCACACTTGAAGTGAAGGGCCAGCCGACATCATGGCGCGGACTCGATGCAATGACCTTCGACGACGACGGCAAGATCACGCACAAGCTGACCTATGCGAAGACCAAGGCGCCACTGTTTGAGTAACGCCGTATTGGCAAGCCGGCTGTCGACGATGGTGTGATGACCAAGATGAACGTGTCGTTGCCGGTTCAGTTGAAGGACTTCTTGGATGATCGGATCGACCGGAGTGGACATCAGGTGGGTTCAGCCCACCGCTTGTCGGGTTCGTTCGACGCATCGGTCGAGGCCGCGTTCGAGGTCTGCACGGTTTCCGTGGCGAGCCCAATCGAGCCAGAGTCCGTTCTGCATCACAATGATGTCGGTGGCCCGCTCCTCGAGGTCTCGCTTGTCGGCATCGGGAAGCGCAGCAGCGAGAAGCTCGATCATCTTTGAGCTATAGCGGCGGTAGTAGGTCTCCTCGGTCTGACCGATGAGGTCGTCGGTTCTTGCGATCGCCCACAAGGCGAGGCGTAGCGCCAGGTAATCGGGATCGAGAAAGGCCTCGTGGAACGCTCCGAGCACGAACGCTTCGGCCCGTTCGCTGGGTTCGGAAATGCCGTCTAGCGAAGCGAGTGATTGGTCGAGCAGCCTGTCGGTTGTGAGCTGAAACGCTGCCACGAGCAGCGTTTGTCGGTCGTCGAAGTGGTAGCCGAGCAAGCCGAGCGAAACGTCGGCCTCACGGGCAACATCCCGCAGGCTCGTGCTGTCGAGACCGTCGCGAGCGATGCAGGCGAGGGCAGCATCGAGAATGTGCTCTTGCGTGTCGGTCAGTACCTCTCCCTCCGTCATGACGTGAACCCTACTGGACGGTCGTTCAGGGTCGTGTAGTCTCTCGCCTGAACGACCGTCCAGTGCTCGGCTCTGGCCAGGGTTAGCGGTAAGAGAAGGAGAGGAGCCAGCCGTGCTCATGCATCGATCCAGCGTCATCGATGACATCGTCGATCTCGACACATACCCGATTCACCTCGTCGACAGCCCGGTGCGGGCAGAACTCGTGGCCGAGACTCGATCACAGATGGACCGATACGGGTGCTGTCGCATCTCCGACTTCATCAGACCCGATGCCATCGCAGACATGCTCGCCGAGGCAGAGCGGCTTCATGGCGACGCGGTCTGGTCTGAGATGGACCACAACCCGTATGCATCACCCGATGATCCGGCGTTTCCGGCCGGTCACCCGAGACGGTTCTTCCAGCATCGAGAGAGCGCGTTCATCAACTCCGATCTCCTCGCTGGCGACTCGCCACTCAATCGGATCTACGACGCTGATGTCGTGACCCACTTTGTCTGGGAGTGCCTCGGCGTCGATCGTCCGATCTACAAGTGGGCGGACCCGTTGGGCTGTAATCCCTACGGCGTTATGGAGCCGGGCAACAGCTTTCCCTGGCACTTCGACGGCAACGAGTTCACCGTCTCGATTCTTGTTCAGCGGGCCGATGCGGGTGGCGTGTTCGAGTACGTGCCCGAGATCCGAAGCCCTGGACACGAAAACTACGAGCGGGTCCAGGCCATCCTGGAGGGTTCTCGCGACGGCGTGCGCGAACTCGACCTCGAACCCGGCGACCTGCAACTGTTCAAGGGCCGGTTCTCGATGCATCGGGTTACGGCGATTGAAGGCGACACCACCCGCTACATCGCATTGCCCACCTACGTGCACGATCCGTACCGGATGAATCGGCCTCACCACAGCACCAACTACTACGGACGGGCGACCGACTTGCACCACCGCCGCGCTGATCTGCTCGTCGATGGGCTCGCAGACTGATGGGTTCAGATATGGCCGTCAACGCCGAGTCGATTCAGTCGGTGCTTTTCGTCGGGCTCGGCAACATGGGAAACCCGATGGCTCGAAACCTCGTCGCCTCGGG
Organism: uncultured Acidimicrobiales bacterium; assembly: GCA_938009905.1. Classification (GTDB taxonomy): domain Bacteria; phylum Actinomycetota; class Acidimicrobiia; order Acidimicrobiales; family SZUA-35; genus CALEWY01. Next base: position 4,012 of record CALLGK010000171.1, read on the forward strand.
TTTCAACGTGACGGTCGCCGATCTCGACCCGGCACGAGTCGATGCGCTCGTTCACGCCGGAGCCACCGCCGCCACCTCACTGACCTCGGCCGCTGAATCGGCCGACGTGGTGATGACGTCATTGCCTGGGCCAACCCAAGTTGACGCGGTTGGGGAGCAGCTGCTGTCGACGCTCAAGGCCGGGAGCATCTGGATCGAGTTGTCGACCAACGATCTTGACTGCGGGCGTCGCCTTGAGAGCAGAGCCGATGAGGCCGGAGTCTTCCTCCTGGATGCACCGGTGACCGGCGGCGCGGAAGGGGCTGAGGCCGGCACGTTGAGTGTCCTGGTCGGCGGCGATCCCGACGCCCATCGCCGGGTGCTCCCGATCCTCCAGGCAATCGGTGATCGTTGTGATCGCCTGGGCCCATTCGGCGCTGGCTACGTGGCCAAGATCGCCTCGGTCAGCTTGTGCTACACCCACTCGGTCTGCCTCACCGAGGCTCTGCTTCTCGGCGTGAAAGGCGGCGTCGAGCCGGCGAGGATGCTCGACGTCATCCAGCATTCGACCGGTCGGAGCTACGTAGCCGACCGCTACGGGCCCGAGATCCTCAACGGTGGCTACGACGACACGTTTGCTCTCGAACTCGCCGCCAAGGACTTGCGACTGGCGGTCGAGATGGCCGGGTCCCTCGATGCCGATCTACCGTTCACGGCCGGAGTACTCGATCTCTACCGTTCGACGCTCGACACCTACGGGGCTGAGGCTCCCCATCTCATCGCCATGCAGGCAATCGAACGAGCCAACGACCTCGTTCTCCATGAACGCCAACTCGCAACACCAGAAGGAGCAACGCAATGACCAATACAGAGCGCAAGCGCGAGGTCACCGCCGAGGACTTCACCGCCTCGAACGCAGGCTCGTTCACCGGTGACGAATGGAATGCCCGAGTCGAACTGGCAGCGATGTATCGACTCGCCGCCCACTTCGGGTACGACGACCTCGTCTGGAACCACATCACGATGCGGGTGCCGGGAAGCGACCACGATTTCTTCCTCAACAAGTTTGGACTTCTCTACAACGAAGTGACGGCATCGAACATCATCAAGGTCGACAGCGCCGGCACGGTGTTAGAAGGCCCCGCCGACGTGAACACCGCCGGGTTCGTGATCCACTCGGCGATCCACAATGACTTCCCCAAGTGGAAGGTCGTGTTTCACGCTCACGTCCCGGACGCCTTGGCCGTCACAGCCTTGAAGGATGGGTTCCAGCACCTCGTGCAAGACACGTCGATGCTCTACGGCGATATCGGCTACCACGACTGGGAGGGCCTCTCGCTGACGCTCGAGGAACGGGAACGGCTCGCAGCGAATATGGAGGGCAAGCGCGCCCTGATCATGCGCAATCACGGGTTCCTCACCGTCGGTGAAACAGCAGGTGAAGCATTCATGGTGATGCACTACCTCATCCGCGGATGTCGCACGTTGCTGGCAGCCAGTGCCACAGGGCTCGACCTCGACCCGGGGCCGCAGGAGATCTGGGAGCTCTCGAAGGAGCAGTACGACCACTTCCCACTCGGACTCAACGAGTGGCCGGCGCTCATGCGGATGCTCGATCAGGTCGACCCGAGTTACCGGCAGTGACGCTCGGGTGAAGGTCTCCGCAATCGAGACGCGACTCGTCGAGGTCGAACTGGCCAATCCGATCCGAACCGCCGTGCACGACATGGCGTCGGTGGGCTGCGTCTTGCTGACGCTGCGAACGAATGATGGGCTCGTTGGTGAGTCGTTCATCTTCACGCTCAACGCTGCTCGCATTAAGGCCTTCGACGAGATGGTGCGAGGGCTCGGACAACTTGTCATCGGCAGTGACCCCCACGACACCGAGGCCATCTGGCATCGTCTGTGGACCGAGGTGAATCCGACTGGCCATAAGGGTGTCACCGTTGCCGCGATGTCGGCGATTGATGTCGCCTGCTGGGACCTCGTCGGAAAGGCCGCTGATCTGCCGCTCCACAAGCTCTTCGGCGCCTGTCGTGACGAGGTCGACACGTATGCGAGTTCCGGTCTGTGGTTCTCGACGCCGACCGAGGCGCTTGGCCCTGAGGCTGCGGCATTCGTTGAGGGGGGCTTTCGTGCGGTCAAGCTCCGCATCGGAAGCGAGCGAATCGCCGACGACGTCGCACGCGTGCGGGCCGTGCGGGAGGCTGTCGGACCCGATATCGGTGTGCTCGTCGATGCGAATCAGGCGTTTGCACCGAAGCATGCCATCGCACTGGCCCGGCGTCTCGAACCCTTCGATCTCGTTTGGCTGGAGGAGCCGGTGGTCACCCATAACCTGCGAGGGAGTGGCGAGGTGCGCGCCGCCACCGAGATCCCGATCGCGTCGGGCGAGACGGAATACACCCGCTACGGCATGCGAGATCTGCTCGAGGCTCAAGCGGCTGATGTGCTGATGCCTGACCTCCAACGCATCGGTGGTTACTCGGAGTGTCGGAAGGCAGCAGCGGGCGCGGCGATGTTCGACACGCCGATCTCGACGCATTTCTTCACCGAGCACAGCTTGGCGATCGCAGGCTCGACCCAAAATTGCATGTCGGTCGAACACATCGACTGGTTCGCGCCGCTGTTCAACGAGGAGGTCGAAGTGGTCGATGGCAAGCTCCGCGTTCCTGACAGACCCGGAACCGGGTTCACCTTTCGGTCATGACGTCGATGGCACTGCTCGATCATGAGCAGAGGTGGTTGCGGGCCGAATCGGGCACCGCCATGCAACTCGCCATGCAGTTGATTGTCTCCGCCGCAACGGTGTCGAACACCACTGAGCTTGTTGAGATCGAAATGGCTCATCTCAACTCGTGTCACTACTCGGGCCAGCTGTCGCTCGATTTCGCCGAACTCCTGTTGGCCGATCGAGTGGAGTTCGCCGTCCCGACGCATTCGAATGCCAGTCTCGTCTCGCTGTCGTCGCCTGAGTTCCGACCCGAGATCGCAGATCCCACCGCCATCAGTGGCGCCCGACACGGACTTGAACGCGAACCGTCATCACGAAAGCGACGACTTCACCTTCGTCCTCGACCTCATCCTTGACGGCATCGAGCGCGCTGCGAAGCCGTAGATCGCGGCAATGGCTGGCCCGTCAACGCCTTGAGAGAAACCCATCCGAGGCTGACGTCGACAGGCCAGCCAGAAGCAACCCCCGGGCGAGGTCAGTGGCACCGAGATCCGGGTGGTCCGAACAGGGGTGCCGCGGCTCGTCGTCATCGTCGACGGCCCGCTGTGTGATCCACGCTCGGAGCCCTCAACGGCGGTTGCTAGTGCCCACCTTGATTCTCATACCGACTGCTAGCGGGCTCAGCCGCTCGGTCCCGTAGCTTTGGCTGAGCGCGGCGAGCGCCCGCCAGCCCGTGCAATGGCCAGGCAAGAGCACCTCGACGTCGGAGGCAACGAGGTCGGCCACTGTGTCGTCGATGATTCGTTCGTTCCCACCGGAGAGATGAAAGCCGCCGCACAAGCCATGGACCGACCGACCGAACCGAGCCGCCGCGTCTCGAGCCACGTTCACGATCCCTGCATGAGAGCACGCGGAGAACACATATGGACCGTGACCTGTCACATCGACGGCGAGGTATCGCTCATCCAGGAGAAGCGGATCGGGCTCCCACGCCGAGCCATCGAGCGTTCGACGCATGTGTCCTGGGAAGCCCTGCTCGTAGGCCGTCTCGCGAACGATCTCGCCGCTGATATAGAACGTGTCGTCGAGCACGATCTGTGGCTCTGTCGTGATGAGAACGTGGGCTCCTGCACCGTCGAGTTCTTGGATGCTCGGAATCTCTTTGATGGGGAACAGTTCACCGCTTGGCAGCGGAAGCGCCCGCTGGCGCCACATGTCGGGATGGCAATAGAGGGGAACCCGACCGCCCGGTGGATCGTCTCCGCTCGACCCCGCACCGCGGGACTCGGTGATCCTCGCCAAGGCGGCCGGCAACCCTCCTGCATGATCCCAATGCCCGTGCGAGAGCATCACCGCGTCGATGCTGGCGAAGTTGAGGTCTAGGCGCTCCGCGTTGTAGTCGATCGTCGCATCCGCAGGACCGGCGTCGAACAGCACCCGTTTGGTGATGCCGTCGCGAGTCGCGGACAGAACGAGGGATAACCCGTGATTGGCGCAGCAATGTCCGTCGCCGCTGAGTTCGCTGTGCCCGGCGTCGTGGGCGCGCTGCCACTCGCCGGTGACGGTTGATGCGGTCGTCGACAAGCTGTCTGATCGGTTGTCGACTAAGACGTCAATGACGAGCGAGTCGACGGCCTGAAGGAGCGACATTTATGCGAGCGCCTCAGCGAGACGCTTCGCAACGCCGGGTGCGCTGGCCGGGTTCTGCCCGGTGATGAGCTTGCCATCGACCACGACGTGCGGGTCCCAGTTGGCGTCGGAGGAGGTGTACTTCGCACCGCGGGCCTGGAGGTCATCCTCGAGGGAGAAGAGGAGGTGACGCAACAGATCGAGCTCGATGTCCTCGTCGTTCTTGAAGCCGGTGATGTTGACGCCATCGACCAACGGTGAACCGTCGGCCTTCTTGGCGTCACGCAGCACGGCGGGCCCGTGGCACACCATGGCGATGGGCTTTTTCTCAGCAAAGAACTGCTCGATCATCGCGATCGTGTTCGAGTCGCTCGCCAAGTCCCAAAGTAGGCCGTAGCCGCCCGGGACGAACAAGCCGTCGAAATCGGCGACGTTCATGTTTGCGAGCTTGTTGGTGTTGGCCAGGGCGAACATGGCGACGGGGTCCTCAGTGAACTGATCGGTGTTCGGGGTGGTGAAGGGGCTCTGCATACTCAGCAGGTCGATCGGAGCATGGCCGCCGTCGAGCGAACCGAGCACGACCTCGTGGCCGGCTTCGCGAAGCATGTAGTAGGGGGTTGCGACCTCTTCGAACCAGGTGCCGGTCTTCTTGCCGCTTCTGCCGAGTTCGTCGTGTGAGGACATCACGATGAGGACACGCTTTTGATCTGACATTTGGTAGCTCGTTTCTTTGGGTTGTTTGTTGCTTTTGGAACGGTTGGGAACTGAGGCAGCGGGGCTCGAGGTGCTCCTCATGCGCTTCTCTATCTAGTAATAAATAGACTCTGGAAATGCGAGACGGCGCGACGCGCGGAGCTCGTGACGTCAGCTGGGTTCGAGAACGACGTACCCGTCGATGTTCGACAGGCAGTTTGAGACGGGAACCGGTGGCAGATCTTTCCCGTGCTGATCGGATCGAACCTCGCCGATCCACTTGCTGTGCTGGTACTCGTGGTTGATCACGGCGACCATCAACGTGCCGGCGATGACCCGAAGCTGGGCGGGTGCCCCGACGTTGCCGGCGTCAATGTTGCCGATCAGGTGATGAACACGCTCAGCGATGGCGCCTCGGTAGTCGAGGACCCGGCCAATATCGGGAACGTCTCGATCTGGTTCGGCGGTGGCGGAATCCATCAGCTGGTCAAGCTCTGGATCCGGGCTGGGTTCGGCCGCGGTCAGGTTGCGAACCATGTAATGCGCGACGGCCGCTTGGTGGCCGAGGTGCCAACCGATCGCTGAGGACTCGGCATGGGGACGCCAAGCGATCTCCGCCGAGGTGAGTCCATCGGTGAGGTCATCGGTGTAGGCCAGTGAGCGGTCGTACTCGGCCAGTAAGGTGGTGAGTGTGGGGAGTGTCACTGGCGTGATCCTTGGAGCGACGGGGCTGAGATGTCTGAGTTTGCGATGTTGGAAATAACACGCTCGGCGGAAGCCAACGCGCCTTCGATGTGGCCGGGAGCGACGACGGCGGTCTCTGTCGACGACCAGTGCAACCGCCCGTCGAGAGCTGGACGTTGATAAAGAGGGTGCCCAAATGCCTGATACGCCTGCAGCGCCTCGACGCCATCCGGCGATGTAGCGGGTTCAGCTCGCCAATCGGCGACGAGGATCTGCGATGGGTTGGCGGCATCGGTACCGAACAGTTCGATCAACTGGTGACGGATGTCGGCTTCAGTCGGAGCGGGACCGGGCGCCGCGTTCGGCACGAACCCGAAGATGGCGGCTGGATGTCCGTCCGGGCCGCTCATGTCGTGGATCTCACGCATGGGTCCAATGTGGCTGATTGCGCTGCCCGACAGCCCCGCGTCGCGCCAGAAGGCGCGTTCGAAGTGTGCAACGACCTTAACCGTCGAGCCCATCCACACTGGCGTGAGAGCAGCAAGGCCGTGCAGCCGCTCCGGAAGTGCAGGCTCGAACAAGATGCTGGCAACCGCCAGCGCTGGTGGAAGGGCCAAGACGATGTGGTCGGCGGTGAGCGAGCGAGACGCACCAGCGAGATCGACGATGTCGATCTCGAACGGTCCCGTTCCCCGCACCGCCCGGACGGACGTGTCGAGCCGAACGATTCCCTCGGGAAGCGCACCGGCGACGGCCTCAGCCAGGCTTTGCGCCCCGTCGCTGAACCGATAGGACGGAACGTCGATCGGGTTGCCGTCGAGGCGTTGAGCGCCCCCGGGCTGGTGGTAGGTGGCGTCGCCGGCCAGATGTTGTTTGTGGAGCTTGAGATCAAACTCCTCGGCCAGGGCAATGACTCGAGGTTCGCCGGGCCAAAACCAGGTGGCTCCAAGATCGACCCGTCCACCGCCGTCGTCCAGCGCCGGGCTCAAGAGGCGCCCGCCAACTCGGTCCCTCCGCTCGATCGTCGCAACCGACTTGCCCGCATCGAGGAGACCTCGCGTGACGGCGAGACCGGAGATGCCAGCGCCGACGACCACCACGTCGAGGCTGTCGGTCGTCGGCGCGATAGGGGAGGGCATGCAGAGAGTCTACATAATGATAGACTAATAGGCAACGTCACATTCGGAGGAAACCGCATGTCTGAAACCGGCACAGCAGATCCATCGCCACATCACCTGCCAACCGTGCTGAAGCATCCGCAGTCCCGGTCGGTTCAGCTCCTTCTCGAATCTCGGTTGCCGGCTCGCATGGCGTGGGTCGATGGCGATGGCCGCCCGCAGGTGGCGCCGATGTGGTTCGAGTGGCACGGCGACTCGCTCTTGATCTCGACCTTCACCGGATCGCGCAAGCTCGACGATCTGGTCGACGGCGCACATCTCGCGGTCACAATCGACACCTCGGACTTTCCATACCGCAGTGTCAAGATGTGGGGCCCCATCTCGGTCGAACCCTCGGAGGGTCTCACCGATTCGTATCGTCGCGCGAGTCGTCGGGTTCTCGGTGACGTTGCAGGGGAGACATGGTGTGATGCCCTCGCCAGCCAAGACCAGGTACTTCTTCGCTTGCGCCCGGTTCGGGCCAGCGAGTCCGATATGTCGTCCATGCCCTTCATGACCGCACCGACCGGAGACAGTTGATGGCGAGACCAACCGGCCGAGACATTCGTGGTGCGACGATCAACGCTGCGACGGCGGCGATCAAGTCGAGTGGGGTGACCGGATTCAGTTACGGCGACTTGGCCGAGCGAATCGGCGTACGAGCGCCGTCGATTCACCACCACTTCCGCCACAAGCACGATCTCGTGGCCGAAACAACTGCTCGGTACCGCGATTCGTTTCGTTCATCGGTGTCGCAGATCGACGATGTTCGCGCGCTCGATCGCCTTCGTCGCTATGGCGAGCTGTTTCTCGAGCCTGCGGAAGATGACGAACTGTGTTTGTGCGGGGCGGCAGTCGCCGGGTGGGACGATCTCAACTCGAAAGCGAGAGCTGAGATCACGGGGTTCTTCGCCGATGAGATCAACTGGGTGCGAGCGCAGGTTGCCGAGGCTGTCCTCGACGGCGACCTGCGGGTTGATCTCGATGCTCGAGCGTTCGCCACGAGCTTCGTTGCGGCGCTCGAAGGAGCGCTTCTACTCGCCCGCACCCAAGGCGACAAGCGTTCGCCGGTGCCCGGTCTGATGATCGACCTCGCCCGCGGCAGCTGACCAGGTTCGAAACGGGAAACTCGTTGACGGCCGTCTCTCGCGTCTCGTGCACATATCAGTTGATATGTGGAGTGCGAGAAGGAGGATTCCTTCCATGACGAACGATCTGACGCGCTCGCGTCTCGAGCGGCGCCGACACGATCATCGAGACGATCGACGCCAAGGGTGGCGTCATCGTCGAGGACTTTCTCAGTGCGGATCTCCGCCAGGTGCGGGAGGACCTCGTCGAGCGGCTCACGTGCCATCGAGTTGTCCCAGCGAGCAGCGACACGATCTCGCGGCCTGAGTTCATCCATCCAGCGCTCCACCGACGCTCTGAGGACTAGGTGCCACTGGCGGTCGCCCCTCCAAAACAGTTGCCCAACAGCGAGTGCGACTGGTGATCGGAAGGGTGCATACTTCGTGGAGCGCCGTTGGGCGCTACACCCCCTGACATTGGGGGGTAGCAGTGCGGAGCTCGGGCTGGTCGCGGGTCGGCGGATCGGTCACCGAAGCCGGACTCGTGTCGCCTACCGATGCTGGTTGAGGCGTTGATTGCGGAGCTACCCCGTGAGTAGCCGGGTTGGCGGCCTAGGACGCATGCGAATAGGTCCCACCGACAAGCTTGTTGAGACACTAAGTTCCAGAACGGTTCAGCCGAGAGAGGTTGTGGCAGGGCGTCGAAGCCTCTTGTCGTGAAACGTCAGACTGAGGTTTTTGTGAGCGGACGTAGCTATCCACGATTCTTGTTCATTGCAGTCGCTGCGCTTTTGGCAGCGACAATCGCAGGTCCGATTCCGGCCGGCGCAGCCTCACAGAACGAGCTCTTGGTGTCGATCGACTTCGACGGCCAATCGTTCACCGGCGACGACCCTCTGGACCCCGGAACAGGATTGGCGGCGGACCACACACCAGGGCAAGACGAGCGAGGCGACAACGGCGTCGTCCGCACCCTCGACCTCGTGGGCTACCGGCTCGATTACAACGTCAATGAAGAGGGTCAGACGGGCGCGACGCTGAACCTCCAGTTGCCGCCCAACATGACGTGGATCACCGCCGACTCCACCGTTGATGCCTCATTCCCAGAGGGGATGTTTCCGGGATGTCGCCCTGGCTCGACGATCACGTCGAGCGGCACCGTCTACGGCTTCGCGGCACCGATCGACGCGACGGTCACCGGAACGAACGACATCCTCACTTGCATCGTCGACGATGAAGATCACGAGGGCAACAACGGGACAATCTTTGTCACCGCTCAGCTGTTGCTCGACATCGACGATCAGGTC
>CALLGK010000172.1 GCA_938009905.1 uncultured Acidimicrobiales bacterium
CTACCAGGCTCGGCGCGACGCGTTGGCCGCAGAACGATCGGCCCTTGGCGATGTGCAGCGCACCGGGCTCATCGACGGGCAGGTGGCCAAGGAAATGAGCCTCGAGCTCGACCACCGTTTCGCAGCGCTCGACGAGATCGAAGACCGCTACGGGTCGAACCTTGATGTTGACGTCGACACCACCGACCTCGAAGACACCATCGAGGCCCTGGTCGCCGAAGAACTGGCCTGGCTCCGCTCCATCGGCACCGGCAACGCCTCCACAGACGCCATCCGTTAGCCGCCAACCGATCAGCGCCCTCCGGGCCGCCTCCGGCCGCCGCGTAGTTGCGTGCATGAGTCCGCCCCTGGCTGTTGCCGTGCACGCAGGTTCCTTGCGGCCCTGAAGTTGCGTGCATGAGTCCGTCTCTGGCTGTTGCCGTGCACGCATGTTCCTGGACGCGCTCGCTGCGGGGCGTTGATGCCGGGGACTCTCGAGGTTGGTGACAGAGGGGCGACGAAGGGCGAGGACTATGCCAGCGGAGCTTGCGGAGCTGGCATCCGCAGCCTTGGCGCACCACTGGCACCAACCGGAAGGAGGAGAAGCGGGGGTTAGCTGATGACAGCGACGATGTCGCCGCCGCCGACGGCGTCGCCGGCTTCCACTTTGATTTCGGTGACGGTGCCGGCCTTGTCGGCGGCCACGTTGTTCTCCATCTTCATGGCTTCGAGCACCACGATCGTGTCGCCAACTTCAACCTCGGCACCGACCTCAACAACGACCTTTACGATCGTGCCCTGCATTGGTACTGCGACCTGGCCAGATCCTCCGCCGCTACCGGCGCCTGAGGAGGCGGCCCGACGGCGTGGCTTCTTCGGGCCCGATCCGCTCGCAACACCGGCTGACTCCGGTACCCAGAGGGCGACGTCGAAGCGCTTGCCGTTGACTTCAACAACGGTGTCGCGGCGAACCTTCGGCTCGTCGTCTTCACCGCTGGCGGCCGCGGGGTCTGGCGCCGCAACCTCGCTCAGGTCGAGCACGTCTTCGACCCACTTGGTCGAGTGCTCCACTGCTGCGAAGTCTGGGTGATCAAGGATGGCGATGTCGGCAGGAATGGTTGTGGCCACTCCGGTGATCTCGAACTCGCGGAGGGCTCGCAGCGTGCGGGCGATGGCGGTTTCACGGTCTTTGCCGTGGCACACGAGCTTGCCGACGAGGTTGTCGTAGTACTGGCTGATCTCGTCGCCAGCCTCGTAACCGCCGTCCCAGCGAACGCCGAACCCGGACGGCACTCGAAGTGTCTCGATCGGTCCTGGGCTGGGGAGGAACGCTCCGCCTGCTGGGTCTTCTGCGTTGATGCGGACTTCGATGGCGTGCCCGGTGACCGTGACGTCTTCCTGGGTGAACGGCAATTCGCCGCCGGCAGCCACGTGCAGCTGGAGGGCAACAAGGTCGAGGCCAGTGATCAGCTCGGTGACCGGGTGCTCAACCTGCAGCCGTGTGTTCATCTCGAGGTAGAAGAACTCGCCGTTCTCATACAGGAACTCGACGGTGCCAGCGTTGGTGTAGTTCGAGCCCTTGGCCACGGCGACTGCAGCCTCGCCCATGGCGGTCGCAATGTCGGCCGGCAATCCGGGAGCCGGTGCTTCTTCGATGAGTTTCTGGTGACGACGCTGGGCCGAGCAGTCGCGCTGGCTGAGGTGGACGGCGTTGCCGTGCTGGTCGCAGAGAACCTGGATCTCGATATGGCGGGGCTTCGTGAGATAGCGCTCGAGATAGCACTCGTCGCGACCGAAGTAGGCCAACGATTCGCGTTGCGCTGCTTCGAGCGCCTCGGGAGCCTCTTCTGGGCTGTTGACCACCTTCATGCCTCGACCACCGCCGCCAAACGCAGCCTTGATGGCCACCGGCCAGCCGTGATCAGTGCCGAAGGCGACGACTTCGTCTGGGCCGGTCAGGAACTCGGTGATGCCCGGTACGCCACTGACCCCAACCTTCTCGGCCGCGTCGCGGGCGCTGATCTTGTCACCCATCACCTCGATGGCTTCTGGCGGCGGTCCGACGAAGGTCACGCCCCGTTCGGTGATGGCCCGAGCGAAGTCGGCGTTCTCCGAGAAGAAGCCGTAGCCGGGGTGAACGGCCTCGGCCCCCGACTTCTCGATGGCATCGAGAATGGCCTCGGTGTTGAGGTAGCTCTCGGCTGCTGTTTGTCCGCCGAGGGCGAAGGCATGATCGGCGAGACGCACGTGAAGTGCATTGCGATCGAGCTCGGAGTAGACGGCAATGGTCTCGATCCCGAGCTCCTGGCAGGCCCGGATCACCCGGACTGCGATCTCTCCGCGATTCGCGACAAGGACAGATTTGAAGGGGGCTTGCATTGGCACATCGTATGGTTAGCCGAGATGGCAACCACAAGTGAAGTACCGGCGGAGTTTTCGGGCCCCGAAGGCACCCGCTTCCGGGTGGTTGAGTTCGTGTCCGAGACGGGTTCGACGAACGCCGATCTGCTCGAACGAGCTCGGGCTGGCGAAGCCCCAGGGGTGGCGCGTATCACCGATCATCAGCGGCAGGGGAGAGGTCGGCAGGGCCGTACGTGGTTCGACCAACCGGCGTCATCGCTGTTGATGTCGGCTCTTGTGCACGTCGATCCTCGTGTCGCTCCGCTCGTGTCGCTCGCGACCGGACTCGCCGTGGTCGATGCGATCGACGAGTTGTATGGCGTGGAGCTTCACTTGACCTGGCCGAACGATGTGATCTCGATCGATGCCACGAGCGGTCGAGTTCGCAAGCTTGCCGGCATCCTGGCCGAAGCCGCTGTCGTGCCAGACGGATCGCTGGCCGTTGTGATCGGCACGGGTGTCAACCTCGACTTCGGTGAAGCCTGGAAGCGCTCGGCGCCAGCAGATGTCGTCGAGCGAGCCGTTGATCTCAGAGAACTCGCCGCAACCTCTGAGAATGACGAGGCGGGTGCGGCGAGCGTTGATCGCGACGCGTTGGCCGATGCGCTGCTTCGTCATCTCGATGCGGTTCTCACCACCATCGAGGCTGACCGATCCACATTGCTGGAGCGGTACCGCACGTGCTGTTCGACGATCGGACAGATCATCGAGCTCGATCATCCAGCTGGCGTCGTCGGTGGCACCGTCGTAGACATCGATGATTCCGGTGCCATTGTGCTCAACACCCCTACGGGGAAGAGGGCATTTACCGCCGGAGAAGTGCATACCAAACGGCGCTGAAAAGTGGGCCGTTCGGCTCATGCGGCGGCAGTCGGGGCCGATGGGAGAGGGTGCCTGCCCGGTTCCTGACGCGCGTCATGTGCTCGCTGCTTTGTGTTGCGAGCCTGTTGATCTCGTCTTTTGCGATGCCTGTCGCGGCTCAAGGCGAAGATCCACCGACGACTCCGGCGCCTACGGACCCGCCGACTACCCCGGCGCCGACCGATCCTCCAACCACAACTGAGGCGCCAACAACGCCTCCTCCAACCGACCCGCCAGCGTCCGATACAACAGCGCCATCGAGCGACACGACAGATCCGGCACCCACGACAACCGTGGCCGGAGAATCAACGACAACCGTCGAAGGTGACGTGTCGACCACCGTGGCCGGCGATGGAACCGAGACGACAGACTCGTCTGTCGATACAACGATTTCCGATGGTGGATTCTGTCCGTCAGCCGAAGGCGAAGAAGCAGGTTCGACAACGGGCACGTCTCCGCCGGCCGTGGATGAAAACGGTAACCCGGTCGAAATCATCTGCGGTACCGCAGAAGATCCGGCTGCTTTCGAGGACGAGATTGATGTGACCGTCCCTCAGGTCGTCGTCACGATTCCCCTGCCCGAGGACATCCCGGGTCAGGAACTTGAGTGGTCTCCCTGGGCTCCCACCGAGGTGCTCGTGGCCAGCGTTGAAGAAGCGAGGGTCAAGCTCGCGACCGCCGAAGAGGAGCATCTTGGCGCCGTCGCACAGGTGAAGTCGCTTCGCTTGCGGCGCAAGGAACTCGAGCAGCAGGTCGAGGCGCTCGACGAAGAGAGCCGTGAGACGCTCGAACTGCTGCTGGTCGCCGAACAACGTCTGCGAGATCGGGCCACAGCGGCGTTTGTCCGTGGCGATTCGTTTGGCCCGTCGCTTGACTACGACGATGTGTTGGCCCTCGAGGCCCAGCAAACGTTGGTCGACACGGTGTTTGACCTCGACCGGGAAAGCGTCGCCGAGTACAGCGAGCTGCGCGACAAGCTCGACATCGAGACGTTGTCGACGTTCGATCGGCTCGTGCTGATCGAAGAGTTGAGCGTTGAAGCGGAAGAGGAAGTCGAGTTTCAGCTTGGAGCCATCGAACAAGCCGAGCGTGAGCTTGTTGTGTTCGAGGCTGGCAGCACGGTCTACATCGAAAACGTGCTGTTCCCGATCGCTGGTAACTACTCGGTGCCGCTCATCAACTCGTGGGGCTTCCCCCGCTCTGGCGGTCGCCGCCACAAGGGCATCGACATCTTTGCTCCGCACGGCACACCTCTCGTTGCGGCGGAACGTGGTGTGATCACCGACGTCGGTAACGGCAAGCTCGGCGGACTCAAAGTGTGGCTGCGCGGTGCGAGCGGAACCGACTGGTACTACGCCCACCTCTCGGCGTTTGCTCCTGGCCTGGCCGAGGGGCAGGTTGTTGAAGCTGGCGACTTGCTTGGGTACGTCGGCCAGACGGGTAACGCCGTCGGCACGCCGCCCCACCTGCACTTGCAGATCCACCCCAACGGTGGAGAGGCAGTCAATCCGTACCCCATGCTCAACGTGGTGGCGGAACGAGACGCTGCTCTGCTAGCGGGCGGATAGATCCGCCCCGCTCACGAAGCCACGACGTTGGAGGGTGCGTCCAGTAGTCTGTGCGAGAGCAAGATGGTCCGTTCGACGTGAATACCGCCCTCAGCCTGATCATCGTCCTCGTGTTGGTTGCCGCCAACGCGTTTTTCGTGGCCGTCGAGTTCAGCCTTGTCGCGGCCGACCGACAGCGGCTGCAAGCTCAAGTCGACGATGGCAACCGTCGCGCTCGCGTTGCCATGAGCGTCGTTCGCCGGATGTCGTTCCATCTGTCTGGCGCCCAGCTCGGCATCACGATTACAAGCCTGTTGCTTGGTGCCCTAGCCGAGCCACTTGTCGCCCGTTGGATCGACCCGATCATCGAGCCGCTCGTTGGTCGCTCAGAGTCCGGCATTTCGATCATCATCGCTCTGCTGTTGGCCACGGTTTTTCAGATGGTCATTGGCGAGCTCATTCCGAAGAACATCGCGATCGCCAAGCCGAACGCCACGGCTCTGGTGCTGGCGCCGATTGCCCGAATCGTGCATGGCATCCTGTCGCCGTCGATCTTGCTGTTCAACGGCGTCGCCAACTGGATGGTGCGCAAACTCGGCATCGAGCCACAGGAAGAGCTCACTGAAGTTCGCTCACTCGAAGAGATCGAGTACCTCATCCGTTCGTCTGGCGAGGAAGGCACGATTAGCCCTGACGCGCTGAGCCTGCTCGAACGAACCATCAAGTTCGGCGAGAAAACCGCCGCAGACGTACTTGTGCCTCGCGTGCACATTCAGGCGTTGTCTTCCGAAGCCGTCGTAGGCGATCTCATTGATCTTGCGCTCGAGTCTGGCCACACCCGGTTCCCGGTGTTCGGTGAAGACATCGACGACATCCTCGGCGTTGTTGTGGTGTCTGACGTTTTTGCCCTGCCACCGTCAACCAGGGCAGCCACACCGATTACCGAACTGGTTGGTCAAGCCAGAGTCGTGCCAGAAACGCGCGACCTTGAAGACCTGCTTTCCGATTTTCGAGGCGGCGAGCGCGACCTGTTCATCGTGAGCGACGAACACGGCGGCACAGACGGCATTCTCACCCTCGAAGATGTGCTCGAGGAGATCACGGGTGAGATCGACGACGAGTTCGACGATGCCACAACGATGAGCCTCACAACGGAGGGGCCTGAAGGCGTCACCGTTGTTGCCGGCACGCTGCATGGCGACGAGGTCGAAGAGGCCTGCGGGTTCGAGATGCCCGAGGGCGAGTACGAAACCATTGCCGGGTTCCTTTTGAACGAGATGGGACAGATCCCGCGGGTTGGCGACGACCTGGTGTGGGGCGATTGGCGCTTTGAAGTGATCTCAATGGATCGACTTCGCATTGCCTCAGTTGAGATCACCAACAACTCCGGCGAGGTGGCCGCATGATGATCGCTGCCGGACTCTCTGGCCCCGCACTGTGGTGGTCGCTCGCTGTTGGCGTCGTCTTGTTGATCTTGAACGGCATTTACGTCGCCTATGAGTTTGCGCTGTTGGCGGCGAAGCGCTCGGCCTTCGAAACCGGGGCCGAGGAAGGCCAACGTATTGCGAAGGCGTCGCTCGACTCGTTGTCTGACCTGTCGAACCACCTTGCCGGTAGCCAGCTCGGCATCACGATGGCAACACTCGGCTTGGGCAACATCGGTGAACCAGCCGTCGCCAGCCTGTTCGAGCGGGCGATCGGCGACTCGCTTTCGAAGGGCGTCACCACCACCGTGTCGTTCATCGCTGCGCTGTCCATCACGGTGTTTCTGCACCTGGTGCTGGCCGAGATGGTGCCGAAGAACATCGCGATCGCACGCCCAGAGCAGACCGTTCGGTGGCTCGTGTTGCCCTACCGCGTCTACCTCGCGGTGTTCCGTCCATTCGTTCGTTTCCTCAATGCGCTTGGTAACGCTGGTTGTCGAGCACTGGGCATCGAACCCCGCGACGAGATCACGGCGTCTCACTCCACCGCAGAGCTTGCGTCGATCGTGCGGCTTGCGTCCGAGGGCGGCGAGATCGAAACAGACTCAGCCGAATTGCTCCAGGGTGCTCTTGCCTTCGCCGAGCGTCCGGTCGGCGAGGTCGCACGACCGCTCGATTCGCTCACCACGATTCGCTTCGGCACAACGGCAGCGGTCGCCGAACGGGCCGTGACCGAATCGGGCGAAACTCGGGTGCCGATTGTGGCGGTGGAATCTGGGCGGAGCGGCGAGCCCCGACTCGTCGGCTATCTGCACGTCATGGAACTTCTGAAGATCCCGGCTGCTGACCGTCATAAGCCGATTCCGGCCTCGATGACCCGGCAAATGGCCGTCGTACGAGCCGATCGACCGCTCATCGAAGTACTGCGCATCATGCGTCTGTTGCGGCGACAACTTGCGGTGGTGGCCTCCGATACCGGGCCCCAGGGTCTGATTTCGGTTGAAGAGGTGGTGGAAGCTCTCGCAGAGCAACCGGCCCTCGCTCAAGGCGGTCAATCACTCACTGAGAGTGAGTGATCATCACCACCCATGGTCATGAGGCGTTGTTGAGGGGTACGATCCGCAGTCGTGCGTGTTCGATCCCTCTCCGCACTTGTGGGGTTCCTGTTTGCGTTGGCCACCATCGTGGCTGTGCCCGCGAGTGCTCAGCGCACCCCTGGGCTCGATGAAGCGCGGGCCAGGGTCGAGCGCCTGACGCAAGAGATCTCCGACGCTGAAACGGAACTCTCAAAGCTCGAACTGCAAACGCTCGGGGCACAAACCGAGTTTGATCGGCTCGAGGGCGAGGCCGAGGCGTTGGTGACGAGTGTTTCAGACGCCGCCATCCTCGACTTCACCCGCTCGGGTTCTGAGCCCAACTTCTTCGTGACGGACGATCTCACGGCTGCGTTGAGGGCGGGCACGCTCACCGACGCGGCAATTGGTGCCGATACCGATGCGCTTGAGCAGTACTCGGTGCTGTTTGAAGACCTCGAACTGGCTCGTATCGAACTGGCCGAAACGACCGTTGCCCAGGAAGAGCTGTGGGCCGAACTCTTGGTGAAACGGGAAGAGCTCGGCGCAGAGCTGGCCAAGCTCGAAGAGATCGAAGCCGAACGTCTTGCCGAAGAACGTCGCAAGGCTGCGGCCGCGGCGGCTGCAGCTGCCGCCGCGTCAGGTGGTGGTGATGGCGGCTCGGCGTCACCAGCTGCGCCTGGTGGCTTGCTCACGTACTGCCCCGTAGCTGGCGCCCATTCGTTTATCGACTCGTGGGGTTTCCCCCGTTCCGGTGGTCGTCGACACAAGGGCGTCGACATCATGGCCAACACGGGTGTGCCGATCGTGGCTCCGGTGAGCGGCAACGTGAGCCATCGTTCGAACCGGGTCGGCGGCCGCTCATTCCACCTCAACGGTGACGACGGCAACTACTACTACGGCACCCACCTCTCGGCCTACGGCAACTCCGGCCGAGTGAATGCCGGCGACCTCATCGGCTACGTGGGTGACGACGGAAACGCCAAGGGCATTCCGCACCTGCACTTTGAGATCCACCCCGGTGGCGGCTCCGCGGTTAATCCGTATCCCGCAACCAAGGCTGCCTGCGGCTGACATCTCCGAAGCGATTCTCGTTGATGCTGGCGGCATGCGATGCCTGTCAGCGATGTAGTGCGGCGACAACGATGACATCATCGAGCGATGACAACAGCTGAGGGGCTCCCGATCCCGGACGGTGACGACCTGCGCCGTGCGCTTGAGGCATGCCTTGTTGCGGAGCTGGCCGGTGAGATCTCTATTGCGTCCGTCACCCGGCTCACGGGCGGTGCGAGTCGCGAGACCTACGCCGTCGCGGCCTCTCGCAACGGTGAGCCGTGGCCCCTCATCCTCCAACGAGAACGGGGCGGTACTCGCCGGCGAGACGAAGGTATGGAGGCGGAAGCGTCTGTGGTGCGGCGGGCCGGTGAGGCTGGCACGCCAGCGCCGCAGGTGGTCCTGAGCCACGGCCAGTTGTCAGACGACGTTGCCGCGACGGTTGGCAATAGCTGGTTCGTTACCGAGGCGGTCCCTGGCGAAACCATTGCTCGTCGGCTGTTGCGAGACGACGCGTATGCCGCAGCCCGAACCGGCCTTGCCGCAGAACTCGGACGGGCGTTGGCCCAGCTCCATACGGTTGCGGTCGACGGACTCGACTGGCTCGAAGAGATCGATCAGCTCGCCTTCTATCGCGACGTCGCTGACGAGCTTGAGCTGGCCAGCCCGGCGTTCGAGCTCGCCTTTCGCTGGCTCGAGCAACACAAGCCCGCTCAGCAACGCACGACGCTGGTGCACGGCGACTTCCGCCTCGGCAATCTCATCGTGGATGAGACGGGTCTTGCGGCGGTGATCGACTGGGAGCTCGCCCATCTCGGCGACCCGATGGAAGACCTCGGTTGGGTGTGCGTGCGGGCGTGGCGGTTTGGTGGTCCTGGCCCGGTGGCTGGCGTGGGTAGCTACGACGAGATGATCTCTGCCTACATGGAGGCATCTGGCATTGCGGTCGACCAAGACGTCGTTCGCTGGCACGAGACGCTTGGGACGCTCAAGTGGGGCATCATGTGCGGTTCACAGGTCGAGAGTCACCGCACCTCCGTTGTCCGCTCGGTTGAGTTGGCCGCGATCGGCAGACGCATCGCCGAGCAGGAGTACGACGTCTTGCGGTTGATTGGCGAGCCGATTGAGACGGCCATCGTCGAGGCAGCGCCACCTGAAGATCGCCCGACCCCTCGAGGTGAAACAACGGCGGCTGAGTTGGTCGAAGCAGTACGCGAGTTCCTCACCGATCACGTGATGGCCAGCGATGGCCAGCTTGGGTTTCATGCCAGGGTCGCCGCAAATGCGCTTGGCCAAGTTGAGCGGGAGATCGAGTCCGGACCGGCTCTGGCCGAGCGATCGGCAGACGTCTGGGCGATGTTTGGTGCGACATCAGCCGTCGACCTCGCGGCATCGATCCGATCCGGTGCGCTCGATGGCCAGGCTGACCAGATACGTCAGGCCCTCGTCGGCCTGGCGGAGGCCAAGCTCGAGATTACGAACCCTCGCTGGATTGACCGGTAAGGGGCAGCGTCAACCGCGGGCGACACGGCCCGTTTCGTAGGCCCACATCGCAATCTCGACCCGGTTGCGAGCGCCGATCTTCTGCATCAGAGCAGCCAGATGAAACTTGGCAGTGCTCAGTGAGATGTGAAGCTCGTCGGCAATCTCCGCATTGGTTGAACCCTTGGCGACCGTGAGGAGCACCTCTTCTTCGCGTTCGGTCAGCGGATCGATGGGCTGGGCCAGCTCGCCGCTCGGTGCCGATTCGGCCTGGGCGAATGACGAGAGGAGCCGTGCCGTGATGCTCGGTGCGATCAGCGCATCACCGGATGCCGCAGCCCGAATAGCTTGCGCCAGAAGCTCGGGGCCTGCGTCCTTCAGCAGAAATCCCTTGGCCCCAGCCTTCAGCGCTCGGTGGACGTACTCGTCTGTGTCAAAGGTCGTGATGATCACGATCGGCAGAGGGTCGGTGACCTGAGGGCCTGCCAGTTCTTCGGTTGCCCCGACCCCGTCGAGTTCTGGCATGCGGATGTCAAAGAGGCCGACATCTGGGCGAAGCTCCCGAGCCATGCGAACCGCTTCGACGCCATCGGCAGCTTGGCCAACAACTTCCAAATCGTCGTGATGATCGATGAGGGCCGCCAGTCCGATTCGTACGATCTCTTGGTCGTCTGCGATGAGTACGCGAATGGTCATGAGGCTGCCACCTCGGCTGCAGGAACGCTGGGCGTTGCGCTGAGGTAGGGGAGTGTTGCCGTTACCTGCCACCCCGAGGTGGTTGGTCCGGCCTTGAATGTGCCGTTGAGCCGCTCGGCTCGTTCGGCCATTCCGAGCAGTCCGAAGCCCCTCACGGTTGCAGGCTGCGTTGTCGCCGCTCCGTCATCGGAAACGACAAGCGTCACCGTGTCTGATTGACGAGAGATCGCCACGTCGACTCGTGTGGCGCCATCGGCGTGCTTGGCTGCGTTTGTCACCGACTCTTGGGCGATGCGGTAGAGCGCAGCTCCGGTGATGGCGTCAACGGCCAGTCGGTCCTCGATCGAGACCTGCACGTCAATACCCGGCCACACGCCATCAGCCCCGAGCGCCGGAATATCTCCGAATCCCAATTGCGGACGCATCTCGACATCTGGTTCGTTGTCTCGAAGCGAGCCAACCATGTGTCGCATCTCGCTGAGTGTGCGCGACGCCTCTTCTTCGATCATGGCCAGCGCGTCGTTGAGTTTGTCGTTCCAACCGTTCGACGGGTTCTGCTTGGCGAGCATGCGACCCACCTGCGCCTGGATGGCAATCGCCGACACTCGGTGGGCGACGGTGTCGTGGAGCTCGCGGGCCAGCTGGGCTCGTTCCTCTGTTTTCGCCTGGTCGATCGCCTGCAGTCGTGAACGCTTTTGGTAGCGAATGAGCCCGCCAGCCTCAAACGGAATGAGCATGACGATCAGACCGCCAACCAGGTCGCCGAAGCCCGTGAAGTCCAGGAACGATGTGATGGCCCAAAGGGCAACGGCGGCGGCAACCCCGATGAGCACCTCTGATCCGCTGCCCCAGCGGGCCAGCGAGTACATCATCACCAGAATGAAGACCATCGAATAGATCTCGACGGGTGGCTCGCCTTGCAATCGAGCCACAACATCCATGAACACAAACATGGCGACGGCGACCAGAAAGCACTGCAGGGGATGGGTGCGGCGCCAGAGCAGAAGGGTTGCAACCGCTAGCACGATGGGGCCGGACATCGCCGGCAGCACGATGTCGTCGCGCAGGACGAGCTCGAGCGCAGTTGTGAACCACAACACAACCACCAGGGCGTAATCCCACCACTGGCGGGCCGGCGGATGCTCGACTTTCGGCTCGGCCAACAGCCAGCGAAGCGACATAGGTCCGCTCCAAAACGGCTGTGCTGCGTCGCTCGAGGTCATGGCGTCATCGTAGGACAGCCCTCTCACCAGCTGAAGCGCCAAACGACTAGTTGTGGTCCTAGTCCTTTGGCCAGGAATGTTTGGCCGTTGCGCCGGTGACGCGACCCCGTGCTTGCTTGACGATGAGGTCCTCACCAAACGAAAGGAACTCCGATGTCTCGTCTGCTTTATCGACTCGGTCGCTTCTCTGCCCAACGCCCATTGCGTGTCATCGCCATGTGGATCGCGCTCGCCGGCCTTGTCATAGGTCTCGCAAGCTCTTACGGACGTGATCTCAGCGATGCGTTCGAGGTCCCCGGTCTTGACTCCTACGAAGCAACGCAACTGCTGACCGACGCCCAATCGGACCAAGCGGGGCTCACTGCCCGCCTCGTTGCGCAGGCCCCAGAGGGTCAGACGTTTGCTTCGGGTGGCACGGATCCAGCTCTCGAGAGCATCCGGGCTGAGGTTGGTGAACTCGACAACGTCATCGCCGTTTCGCCCCCGATGCTGTCGGCCGACGCCCAGACTGCGATCGTTCAGGTGCAGTATCCGTTGGTCGACGACCTCAGCCCGGCAGACCTCGAGCGCCTCGAGGAGCTGCTCCCCGAGATGGCTGATCAGACCGGGTTACAGGTTGAAGCCAGCGGCGAGCTGTTCTTCACCTTCGACGAGCCAGAGACTGGCACCGGCGAAATGATCGGGCTGATCATGGCGGTGTTCGTCCTGCTCGTGGCGTTCCGATCACTGATTGCCATGGGCCTTCCGATCGGGGTTGCGCTGTTTGGCTTGGCCCTTGGCGTCACGTCGATGGGGCTGGTCACCCGCCTCATCGAGATTCCGGGTTGGGCCCCGCAGGTTGGCGCAATGGTCGGCCTTGGCGTCGGCATCGACTACGCCCTGTTCCTCGTCACTCGCCACCGTGAGTTCCTCTCGCAGGGTCTCACCGTTCCTGACGCCGTCGGTCGTGCCTGTGCAACCGCTGGCCAAGCCGTGGTGTTTGCTGGCGGCACGGTCGTGATCGCCATCCTCGGCCTTGCCGTCGCCGGCGTGCCAGCCATGACGGGTGCTGGCGTGGCCATCTCCGTCATCGTCGCCCTGATGGTGGTTGCTTCGATCTCACTGGTTCCCGCCTTCCTCGGGTTGTCTGGCCACTGGATCAACCGGCTGAGCCTTGGCATGCCGAAGGCCACCACCACCTCGAGCCCGCGATGGGATCGGTGGGGCCGCCACGTTGCCCGCAACGCGTGGCCGTATGCCATCGGCGTCACGGCCTTCCTCGTCTTGTTGACCGCACCCGTGTTGGCACTCGATCTGGGTTTCCCAGACGACGGCACACTGCCGGAGACCACATCGCAGCGTCGGGCGTATGACCTCGTCGCCGAGGGATTCGGGCCTGGCACGAACGGGCCGCTGCTCATTGCCGTTGACCTGAACGGTGACATCGCTGTTGTCGAAGAGCTGCAGACGGCCATCGCAAACGCCGACGGCGTGGTTGGTGTCGACGGAGTCGTGGTCAACGAAGCGGCTGACATCGCCACCATCGTGGCGATCCCGACGACGTCTCCACAGGACGCTGTCACGGTTGAGACGATCGCTCATCTGCGGTCAGACGTGATCGCACCGCTGCTCGCAGACAGCCCGGCCACCGCACACGTCGGTGGTTCGACGGCAACGTTCGCCGACATCGCTGGCCAAGTGAAAGACCGCCTGCCGATCTTCATTACGGCCGTCGTTGTGTTGTCGTTCCTGCTGCTGACTCTGGTGTTCCGCTCGATCCTCGTGCCGCTCAAGGCAGCGCTGCTCAACCTCCTGAGCATCGGCGCGGCCTACGGCGTGTTGGTTGCGGTGTTCCAGTGGGGATGGGGCCTGAGCCTGATCGGTCTCGAAACGACCGTGCCGATCGTGTCGTTCATCCCGATGTTTATGTTTGCCATCTTGTTTGGCCTGTCGATGGACTACGAGGTGTTCCTGCTGTCGCGGGTTCGGGAGCACTTCTTGGTGTCTGGCGATTCCGAGTCATCAGTGATCCACGGCCTCGCCGGAACGGCACGAGTGATCACGTCTGCAGCTCTCATCATGATCTCGGTGTTTGGCGGATTCGTGTTGGGGTCTGACCCCATCACCAAGATGTTCGGTCTTGGTTTGGCCACCGCCATCTTTGTTGACGCCACCATCGTTCGGGTCGTGCTTGTGCCAGCAACGATGAAGTTGATGGGCGACGCCAACTGGTGGCTGCCAGGGTGGCTCGACCGCATCCTCCCGACGATTGACATCGAGGGCGAGGCGGCACTGCCACCTCGTGAGTACGAGCTCAACGACGAGTTCGAGCCGATGGTGGATGAGGAGCAGTTGGTTGGCGCTGTCTAGGCACCAACAATTGCTGCCTGAGAGGGGCGCTCAGGCACCAACAATCGAGTAGCCGCCGTCGACGTGGATGATCTGGCCCGTGGTGTGCGGGAACCAATCGGACATGAGGGCAACGCAGGCCTTCGACACACCTGTCGAGTCAGTGACGTCCCAGCCGAGCGGTGCTCGTGCGGTCCACTCATCTTCGAAGGCGGCGAAACCCGGAATCGACTTGGCGGCGATGGTCTTCATCGGACCAGCAGCCACCAGGTTGGACCGGATGCCCTGGGGTCCGAGCTCACGAGCGAGGTAGCGGTTGAGCGACTCCAGGGCAGACTTGGCCACGCCCATCCAGTTGTAGGCCGGCCACGCCACGGTGGCATCGAAGGTCAGGCCGAGGATCGAGCCGCCGCCGTCGTCTGCTGACGGCATCAGCGGTGTCACGATGTCGGCCAGGGAGCGCAACGAGTACGCCGAGATCTCGACAGCCGTGGACACATCGCCCCAGGTGGCACCGAAGAAGTCGTCGCCAAGGCAGGCCTCGGGTGCGAATCCGATCGAGTGGAAGGCAGCATCGACGGTGCCCCACTTCTCTTTCAGATGAGCTTGTACGGCGGCTTGGTGGTCAGCGTTCGAAATGTCGAGTTCCAAGACCTCGGCTTCGGTCGGCAGCTTTCGGGCGGTGCGCTCGGTGAGGCGCATCGCCCGTCCAAAGCTTGTTAGCACGATCTCGGCGCCCTCCTGCTGTGCCATTTCGGCCACGCCGTAGGCGAGGGATGCGTCGGTGAGGACGCCGGTGATGAGGAGCTTTTTGCCAGTGAGGAGACCCATTGCTCTTCAGACTGGCAGATGACGGTCTGGGTTACGTGCACAGTGCGGACAGACGGAGGCAGCTTCTGTTCCCGGCTGCACCATCGCTACGCTGCGACTGTGTCCGATGCCGACCAGTCTTCAACGTCAGTCCCCGCCGATCCCAACGGCCCGATGCAGTTGTTCGACACCGCTGCCGGCAAGCTTGTGCCGTTTGAGCCGGGGCCCGTCGTGCTCATGTACACCTGCGGCATCACGCCATACGACGCCACGCACTTGGGCCACGCTGCGGCCTACATCGGCTACGACGTGCTGCAGCGTCGGTTGCGTGACCGCGGCCACGAAACGCGGTGCGTTCGCAACGTCACAGACGTCGACGACGATCTGCTTCGCAAAGCCCGAGAAGTCGGCATGCACTACCTCGATCTTGCGGCGGCCGAAACCGCTCGCTTCGATGACGACATGGTTGCCCTTGGCATGATCCCCAGCTGGAGCGAGCCCAGGGCAACGTCGGCTATCGCCGAGATCCGTTCGATGAACAGCACGCTGATCGAGAAGGGCCACGCCTACGAGGTTGATGGCTGGGTCTACTTCGACGTCACCACATACGAGAAGTTCGGCAGCGTGTCTGGATACGACCACGACACCATGCTCACCTTGCACAACGAGCGAGGCGGCAACAACGAAGACCCCCGCAAGCGCAACCCACTCGACTTCGTGCTGTGGCAACCGTCCACCCCTGGCGAACCAGAGTGGGAGTCGCTTTGGAGCGCCGGGCGTCCGGGCTGGCACATTGAGTGCTCGGCTCTTGCCCTACGTGAGCTTGGCGTCAACACCATTGACCTTCACGGCGGCGGCAGCGACCTGATCTTCCCTCATCACGAGTGTGAGGCTGCGCAGTCTGAGGCCGCCACCGGTGAGCCGTTTGTGCGGCACTGGATGCACCAGGCGATGGTTCGGATGGACGGCGAGAAAATGTCGAAGTCCCTCGGCAACCTCGTGTTCGTGAGCGAATTGCGTAAGGAATACGACACCCGCGCCATTCGATTGGGTGTCCTCACCAACCACTACCGCACCGAATGGGAGTGGCACGACGATCTCATGCCGAACGCCCAGGCGATGCTGGACCGGTGGCTCGCCTCGGTCGGCGGGTCCGATGGAACGGATGCTCTGAATCAGGTTCGGGCTGCGCTCGACGATGACCTGGACACACCATCTGCGGTCGTGGCGATCGATGCTGCGGCCTCGGCGGGCGTCGACGTCACCGATGCCGCGGCGCTGCTGGGCGTTCGACTGAGCTGACCGGTTTCCCCGTCGACGTGAAGGGGTTCCGACCAGGCGTTCGGGGTACTGTTTCGTCATGACCCATGTTGTCGACATGACCAAGATCGGACGGGCTCAGCCCGCGGTCAAGAAGGTCATGCGCCCCCTCTTCCATGCGTTGTGGGATATCGACGTCGAGGGCGGCGAAAACATCCCCGACGAGGGTCCTGCACTGTTGTGCCCCAACCACGTGTCGGTCATC
>CALLGK010000173.1 GCA_938009905.1 uncultured Acidimicrobiales bacterium
CAGGCCGTGCAGCAACACTTGGTGTGGGGTGCTCAAGACGCTGCAATCACCAAGATGACGGCCCAAATCGCATCGGTGCGAGCTGCCGACGATGTCCTCGCCGCGCAGTTCGAGATTGCATCGGCTCGCCAGGTCGCCAACGAGTCGGCCAGCACGGCTACTCGCTGGGCCCACCAAGCTCACGGCGCGATGGGCATGACGCAGGAGTACGCCCTGCACCACCTGTCTCGCCGGCTCTGGGCGTGGCGGCACGAGTACGCAACGCCGGGTGAGTGGGCAGAGAAGGTCGGCCAGATCGCCGTCACCGCCGGCCCAGACGGCCTCTACCCCCTCATCACCTCCTAACCCCGACCTCGCCCCCCGAACTGGCACCAAACCGACCCACCACCCGCGCAAAACCGTGCCAATTCGAGCGACCCCGCAAACTGGCACCAAACCGGCCCACCACCCGCGCAAAACCGTGCCAATTCGAGAGGCCCGCCAATTCGAGGGGCGGGATGTGCCCATGCACGACGTTGGCGGCTCGTCTCTACCCTCGGGGAGATGGATTCGGCGAACTTCACGTGGGGCGACTACGACGGCATCCTCTTTGATCTCGACGGCGTAATCACGCCCACCGCCGAGATCCACGAGCACGCCTGGGGCGAGCTCTTTGCGAGCTACGACTACTCCGAGTCCGACTACCTCACCTATATCGACGGCAAGCCGCGGTACGACGGCGTGCGCTCGTTTCTTGCGAGCCGCAACATCACACTCCCCGACGGCTCACCAGACGACGCCCCTGGCGACGCAACCGTGTGCGCGATGGGCAACCAGAAGAACGCCCTCTTCAACCACGTCCTCAAGCGAGACGGCATCGCCGCCTATCCCGGTTCGCAAGCAACACTCGACCTCGTCGCCAACCTCGGCATCCGTTCGGCCATCGTGTCGTCATCCAAGAATGCTGTCCCCGTGTTGGCCGCCGCAGGTTTGGCCGACCGGTTTGAAGTCGTCATCGACGGCATCGTGTCCGCCGACCTCGGCCTCAACGGCAAGCCCGCTCCAGACGGCTACCTGCTGGGCGCCGAGCGCATCGGCACAAGCCCAAGCCGCACCGTGGTAGTCGAAGACGCCGTCTCTGGCGTTGCCGCCGGTGCCAACGGAAACTTCGCCGTAACCATCGGCGTCGACCGTGGTGCGGGCCCAGAGGCATTGCTCGAACACGGAGCCACCTTTGTGGTGAACGACCTTGCCGAGCTTCTTCCTTCCGACCAGGTCGCACACTGATGGCCACCAATCATCAACCGCCGCCGCTCGGACTCCAGTCCGATCGATTCCCTGTCGAACCGTGGCGTTTCGTCGAGACCGAGTATTCAGCAGACGATCTTGGCCACACCGAGACACTCTTCGGTATCGGCAATGGCTACCTCGGCATGCGGGCCAACCCGGAGGAAGGTCGCGACGCCCACACACACGGCACCTACGTCAACGGGTTCCACGAGACGTGGGAGATCCAGCACGCCGAGAACGCCTTCGGCTTCGCCACCGTCGGCCAAACCATCGTGAACGTGCCAGACGCCAAGCTCATGAAGCTCTACGTCGACGACGAACCGCTGCTGCTCGCCGATGCCGATCTTGAGAGCTACGAACGATCGATCGACTTTCGATCCGGTGTGCTCAGCCGATCGCTGATCTGGCGCACGCCGAGCGGCAAGCGAGTGCAGGTCGACTCAACGCGGCTGGTGTCGATGACCGAACGCCACGTAGCCGTCCTCACCTTCACCGTCACCTTGCTCGACGGCACGGCACCGGTCGTGATCTCGTCCCAACTGTTGAATCGTCAAGACGGGCAAGACGAATACCACGTGCCAGACGCCGCGCTCGGCGAGGGCGACGCGGTGCTCGACCCACGACAAGCCCGCAGCTTCGCTCAGCGGGTGCTGCAGAACTCCTACCAATTCAGCAGCGTCGACGAGACGGGCGCCGGCGATGTGATCGTCGGCTACACCTGCAGCAACAGCCGGATGACGTTGGCGTGCGGCTACCGCCACGACATTCAGACTGAGAACGACTTCTCGGTCAACACCAGCGTCGAAGACGACCTCGCCAAGTCGATCATCGAAGTGCAGGCCGAACCGGGCCAGCCGATCAGCGTCACCAAGTACGTCACCTACCACACCTCAACGGGCGTTCCCTGCGAGGAACTGGCCGACCGCTGCGGCCGTTCGCTCGATCGAGCCGCCGACGTCGGTGCCGACACACTGGCCAGCGAACATCAGGCCCGCCTCGACGAGTTTTGGACGGCCAGCGACATCGAGATCGACGGCGACCCAGCTGCCCAGCAAGCCATGCGCTGGAACCTGTTCCAGCTGGCGCAAGCCTCGATCGCAACCCAGCAACAGGGCATCGCTGCGAAGGGCGTGACGGCCGGCGGCTACGACGGCCACTACTTCTGGGACACCGAGGTCTACGTCATCCCGTTCCTCGCATATACCAACCCAGACGCCGCTCGAAAGCTGCTGCGGTTTCGTTGGAACATGCTCGATGCAGCCCGAAAGCGCGCCCGTGAACTCAACCAAGACGGCGGTCTCTTCCCGTGGCGCACGATTAATGGCGAAGAAGCGTCTGCCTACTACGCCGCCGGCACGGCGCAGTACCACATCAACGCCGACGTGGTTTTTGCCCTCGCTCGGTATCTCGATGCCACTGGCGACATCGACTTCTTGGCCGACGAAGGAGCCGAGATCCTGGTCGAGACGGCGCGCCTGTGGGAAGACCTGGGCTTCTACGCAACCAACAACACGGGGTCGTTCCACATCCATCGAGTAACGGGCCCAGACGAGTACACGACCGTCGTCAACGACAACTGCTACACGAACGTGATGGCGCGGTTCAACCTCCGCTATGCCGCCCGCACGGTGCGCTTCCTCGCCGAGTGGAACCCAGAAGCGTTCGAGGCCATCTGCCGTAGAACCGAGCTCGACCCTGGCGAACTTGATGCCTGGGATGCCGCGGCAGACGCCATGTACATCCCGTTTGATGCCGACCGCCAGATCCACCCACAAGACACCGCGTTCCTTGATCTTGAACCGTGGGATTGGGACGGCACCCCAGCCGAGAAGTACCCGCTACTCCTCAACTTCCATCCGCTGGTGATCTACCGCCATCAGGTTTTGAAGCAGGCTGACGTTGTTCTTGCGATGTACCTGCGGCCACAGCAGTTCTCGGAGGAAGAGAAGCGCCGCAACTTCGATTTCTACGATCCGATCACCACGGGCGACTCGTCACTCTCTGCATGTGTGCAGTCGATCATGGCGGCCCAAGTTGGCCACGATGAGCTTGCTCTCGACTACTACCACCGAGCGTTGTTCCTCGACATGTGCGACGCTCACGACAACACCGCAGACGGCGTGCACATCGCGAGCTGCGGCGGCACGTGGGCCGGAGCAGTCCACGGCTTCGCCGGCATGGTCGAGCACGGGACCCATCTCACCTTCGCCCCTCGACTTCCGAGCGCGTGGGCAGGTCTGCGTTTCACCGTGCAACGTCATGGTTCAACCATGCGGGTCGCGCTAAACGCCGCCGGGGCAACGCTCACGCACATTGACGGACCCGGCGTGTCGGTTCGTGTTGACGACGATCAGGTGGTGGTCGCTGAAGGTGTCACGCTGCAGGTGCCGCGGCCGTCGTAGCCGCTGCGTCCGACAACTTCTTGAGGTCGAAGACGGCAAAGGCCACCGGCATCAAGAGGCCGACGGCGATCCACACGAGCGAGAAGGTTGGAACCACGTCTCGATCAGCGACCGATCCATCTTGGACTCCAATCCGGATGACCTCGACGAACACGCTGAACAGGAACGACACCCCAACGCGAGCTGCTGTGGTGATCCATTCACCACGAAGAGCCCGGATCACCCCGATAAAGCCAGACACGCCGCTCAGGACGTAGGCCATCACCGATACGTAGGGCCGCGACGACCGCCAGAACATCGCCCACTCGGTGGTTGGCTCGATGTTCGAATTCACGTGCCACGTGCGGAAGTGGTTCGGGAAGATCTCGCTCACCGTGGAACCCACGAAGAACGCCAAAAGGACGCCTCCGCCCAAGCACCACGCGAGTTGGTTCCGGTCAAGCTTCATTGGCCGCCGCCACGCTTGGGGACGGCGTCGTCATCTCAGCCTTCGGCTGCGATCAGTTCCGCAATCTGGATGGCGTTGAGAGCAGCCCCCTTGCGGAGGTTGTCGCCAGACACGAACAGTGCGATGCCGTTGGCGACCGTTTCGTCAGGACGAATGCGCCCAACGAGCGAATCGTCGATGCCAGCGGCCTTGAGCGGTGTTGGCACGTCGTCGAGGATGACGCCCGGTGCTGAGCCGAGGAGCTCGGTGGCCCGCTCAGCCGAGATCGGGCGCTCGAAGCTGGCGTTGATGGCCAGCGAGTGACCGGTGTAGACGGGCACCCGCACGCAGGTTCCTGATACAGCGAGGTCATCGATGGCGAGAATCTTGCGGCTCTCGTCACGCAGCTTGCGCTCTTCGCTCGTCTCACCAAGGCCGTCGTCGATGATGCCGCCCGCCAGAGGAAGAGCGTTGAAGGCGATCGGTTCGGTGTACACAGACGGCTCACCGTGATCGGCGACCGATCCATCGTGCGTGAGCTCGGGGGCTGATCCGATCTTGTCGATCTGCGAGGCGAGCTCTTCGACACCGGAGAGGCCCGAACCGGACACCGCCTGGTACGAGCTGACAACCATCGAACTGAGGCCAGCTTCTTCATGCAGCGGGCGAAGTGCCGGCATGGCCACCATCGTGGTGCAGTTGGGGTTGGCGATGATGCCCTTCGGACGATTCTTCGCGTCGTCATCGTTGACGTCGACAACAACGAGCGGAACGTCGGGGTCCATGCGCCAGGCCGACGAGTTATCGATCACGACAGCGCCAGCGGCAGCAACCTTCGGAGCGAGCTCCTTCGAGGTGGAGCCT
>CALLGK010000174.1 GCA_938009905.1 uncultured Acidimicrobiales bacterium
GTCGCCGCAGCGCTCGCGCTCGACGTGCTTTATCTTCGACATGCTCGGTTTCGGCCGTTGGCGATCCATCGCCAGGTACCACGCGAGTGGGGTCGCCTGCTGCCACCCACAACCGTGGCTGGTTTGTATGGGGCTCGACTCGGCGTTGGTCCGCTCACCATGCTCACAACATGGCTGTGGTGGGCAGCCATGCTCGGCGCTGCCTTGGTGAGCGTGTGGGCTGCCGTTGCGGCAGGTTCGCTTTTTGCCCTCGTTCGGGTGGTCGCGAACGACCTCGTGGCCCAGCGCATCCATGCCGGTGGTCTCGGGGCCATCGAGCGTTTGGGAGCGTTGACACGACGTTCGTGGATATCAGTCGATGGCGGGGCCGTCCTCGGACTCGTTGCCGTTGTGCTGGTTGCTGCCGGCTGTGTGGCCAGCAATGACGTTGTGGCCAGCAATGACGTCGCGGTTGAAGGAGCGACACAGACGCCGGGTGAAACGGTTGCAGATGGCGAGCCTGAACTAAGTGCCGATGACGCAGATGGCGAAACTGAGGCGACCGGCGACCTCGGGAAGCAGCGAGACGATGGAGGAGTTGACGTGAGCAAGGGCGAGACGGGAGCAAACGACTCGGATGCCGGCAGTGATGTCGAGAGCGCAGATGGCGACGCCGCTAGCACAGGCGAGGCAACGAGCGGAGACGCCGAAGAGTCGATTCCAACCGTCTGGCAGCCGTCAACGCCAGACGAACTGTCGGCAGCCGTGATCCCCGAAGTGCAGTGGTTCAACCGGCTCACCGAGCCGGGAGCCGACATCTACCTCGACATCACGGCGGCGTCGAAGCGACAGCCCGATCCGACAGAAGAGCTCCCGCTGCTTGAGACGCGCGGCTACTTGGGCGGGTGGAGCCGGGTTTTTCGCAACGACACCCAAGACGTCGTGGTGGCCCAGATCTACGAGTTTACAACCGCAGAAGATGCCGCCTTCTACCTCGAAGATGGATTCATCACGCTGACCGGGCACGGCGCCCAGTTCTTCGACATCGAATCGCTTGAGGGAGTGCGCGGCTTCCGCCAGGACGGCGAAGACGAGATCGGCCCGATCGTGAACTTCGGCCTCGCCTATTCCGAGCAGAACCGCTGGGTTCTCCTGACGCTCACGGGCGACCCGGCAACGGCAACACTCGACATCTTGGTCGCGGCCATGGAATCCCAACGAGCACTCCACACCGAGTAGCCGCTGGGATCGGTCGGAGCGGTCTGCTCGCGACGCGACGGCTAGATTCGAGCGATGGCGCTTCCCGGCAAGCAAGCCCTCGAGAGCTTTCGATCAGTTGTCCGGTTCAAGGAGTTCGAACGCGACCCGGTCACCCGCAGGTTGAACACCACGGCTGACGTCAGCGACTTGCGTCGTCTGGCGAAGCGACGGCTTCCCCGAGGGATCTTCGACTACATCGACGGTGCAGCCGAAGACGAGCGAACGCTCGAGGCCAACGCGGCCGGGTTCTCCAAACTCGAGTTCCGCCCACGGGTGCTGCGCGACGTCAGCGATCTCGACACGTCGATCTCGCTGTTTGGTGTTGAACGGCCAACCCCCGTGCTCTTCGCCGCAACCGGATTCACCAGAATCGCCGATGCTCAGGGTGAGTTGGCCGTCGCCCGAGCGGCCGCCCGCGCCGGCATTCCGTATGGTCTCTCAACCCTGTCGACTCGCTCGATCGAAGAAGTGGCAGAGGTGTCCGACGGGGCCAAGTGGTTCCAGGTGTACACGTGGAAAGACCGAGGCCTGGTGACCGCCATGGTCGAGCGGGCTGCCGCCGCCGGCTACGAAGCGCTGACGCTCACCGTCGACACCGCAGTGCTCGGCCGTCGGGAACGCGATGTGCGACGGGGCTACACCCTCCCACCGAAGATCGGGCTTGAGACGATCGTTGACGGGATCTTGCACCCCCAGTGGACAAAGGACTTCCTCTCGAACGAACCCATCACGTTCGCCAACGTGGTTGGTCTTGGCGATGCAGACGGGTCGAGCGCGGTCAATCTGTCTGAGCTCGTGAATGGCCAGTTCACGCAGGCACTGTCATGGGACGACGTGGAGTGGCTGGCATCAATCTGGGACGGTCCGATCGTGCTGAAGGGCATCCAGACGGTCGCTGATGCCAAACAAGCCGTGGCCTCTGGTGTCGCTGGCATTGCCCTGTCGAATCACGGTGGGCGCCAGCTCGATGACGCTCCTGCGCCCATCGAGCTGATCGAACCCGTGGCCCAGGAGGTTGGCGGGCAGATCGCGATCATCTCTGAAGGTGGCGCTCGACGGGGGAGCGACATCGTGAAAGCACTGGCCCTCGGTGCCGACGCGGTGTCGATCGGTCGTCCGTACCTGTATGCGTTGGGGGCAGCAGGGGAGCGTGGCGTCGATTGGCTCATCGACTTCCTCGACACGGGAATGCGTCGGACGATGGCGTTGAGCGGTGTTCGGTCTGTCGCCGAGATCGATCGCGAGCTGGTGCGGTGGAAAGGGTCGGACGAGCCTCGCTAGAAGGAGACTGCGCACTCACTTTACTATGTAAAAGTTTTCCTTTACATAGTAAAGTCAACATCGTATGGTGAAGGCATGATCTCCCAACTTCGTCCTTCTCTTCTGGCCAACGCGGCCTTCTCCGCTGCCAGCGGCGCCCTCATGCTGATCGCACCGAGCACGGTGAGCGGGTGGCTCGGGCTCGACATTGCCGGCTGGCTCAGGCTCTTCGGGCTCGTGCTGGTGGGCCATGCGTTGCTCATCGTGTTCTTGCTGCCCCGACTCGGAGTGCGTCGCTCGGCACAACTCAACCTCTTGGCCATTGCCCCCTACCCGTTCCTGATGATCGCGGTGGTAGCCGCCGGACTCGTCGAGCGTTCGCTTGGCCAAGGTCTGGTGCTGGCTGACGGGGCGATCATCGGAGCCGTCGCCGTGGTCCAAGCTCTCGGGTTGCGAGATCACGCAGCAGACCGCCACCCTCAGACGGCGTGAACGACACCCCCACCCGCTTGCTCGACGCTGTTGACCGCGTCATCGCCGACCACGGCCCGTCCGGGGTGACCCTGCGGCGGGTTGGAACAGAAGCTGGGCTGTCTCACACGGCTGCGGCTCATTACTTCAAGGACAAGCCGGGGCTGTTTGCCGCCTACCTGACCCGTGCGTACAACCAGGTGGGAGAGCGAATCGAGGCAGCGGCAGCGTCGACCGACGACTCGTATCAGGCCATGCTGGATGCTGCTGCTACCTATGCGGAGTTTGCCATCGAGTCACCGTCGGCCTTCAGCGTGATGCAACGCCTCGAGCTCACCCACGTCGACACACCGGATCTCTGGTCGGCTCGGGAGCGTTGTTACTTCGGCGTGGCAGCGATCTTGGTCAGGCAGCAGGAGGCCGGTTGGGCAGCCGAGCGCGACATCCGAGATCTCATTGCCCTCACGTGGGCGTTCGTGCATGGCTTCGTCGAGCTGTGGGTGAGCGGCCCGTTGGCTGCGCCCTATGACGGCGAGGACTTTGTTGCGACGCTGCGGCGTGTGTTCGACGATCTGCTCAGCTCGTTGGCCTGAAGATTCGCCGAGCGGTGTGAGGCTATGGCCCTGGCTGCATCGAACTGAATTCGAGCGGGGAACCTTGCCCTGGCCAGCGCGCTTTCGTTCGGTCCCGTTACGTGAGATTTGCAGGTTCGTGATCACTTTGAGTGCGTGTGGTCCGTCCGCGGACGGCCTTCGTCACGGTGTGCAGTGGTACGGCCATGTTCGGTCCACCGAATGCGTTCGCGGACGCACCCGTGCCCGATGCGAATGGCCGGTCACCATCAGGCTTGGGCTAGGAACAGCGGGAACCGGGAAGATGTGCGGCGGTAAGGGCATGGGGATGTCGGGATTCCGTGCTCCGTTATGTGTGAGTTCGGTGGGGTGCGCGACCGCTGTCGACGGCTTGACCTTGCTGTGTTTCACTCGTTGGTGTGACCGCGAACTTCGTGAGCGTCGATGGAAGCCCTCTCGCGATGTATCTCGCTCTTCCTGCCGGGGACGACCCGATGATCGTCCACAACGCCTCTCCACCCGGGTCGTCGATTCTCGAACTCGGAAGCGGACCAGGCCGGCTGACCAGAGTGCTCATCGCGCTGGGTCACGAGGTTGTCGCCGTTGATGACAGTCAGGAGATGCTTGCTCACGTCACGGGAGCCGAAACGGTCCGCGCTGACCTGTTCGACATCGATCTTGGTCGACGGTTCGACGTTGTGCTGGCGGCAAGCCACCTCATCAACCATCCCGATGAACACATGCGAGGTTCGCTGCTCGCTGTCTGCAAACGCCACCTGAGTCCAGAGGGCATTGTCCTTGTTCAACGGTATGCGCCAGGTTGGCCTCCGCAGGATGGTGAGCGCACCGGTTCCGCTGGCCCGGTGGACATGACCTTCAGGGTGCGCTCGAGACGAGGTGCCGTCGTGTCTGCTTCAGTGACCTATCAGCTCGGCACGGTGCAGTGGATCCAGGACTATGAGGCCGTGGACGTCGACGACGACCTGCTCACCGCCGCTGTCGAGAGTGCTGGACTCAGAGTCGAAGGGTCGATCGACGACACGGCAACGTGGGTCAAGCTCGGTCATCAGTAGACGACCGAAGGGGCGGCCAATCATGTTCCAGCTTGCTCGACATTCCGTGACGTCACGCTCGGGCCGAAGTAGTGCGCTCCCTGAGCGGGCGAAGTCGGGTTTATGAGCGAGTGTTATCGAGTGGATTCGGTCGAATGGTGTGTGGACCCTCTGCTCATCGTCACGCGCCAGTCGGTGAACCCGTGGTTTCGCCAAAACTCGATGGCACGTGCGTCGAATGCCAGGGTTCCAACTTCGATCACCGTGATGCCAAGGCTCTCTGCGTGCTCGTTGACGGGATCGAACAGAAGTGAACCGACCCCGTTCCTCCGAAACGGTGCGGCAACGTAGGCGTCAGTGACTACGAGCGTCGATGGCGTATCGAGGACTGGGTGCGCAGGAGCGGGCCTGGCAACGATGAAACCTGCGATCTCGCCACGCACCTCGGCGACCCAAGCTGGTTGATCATCGGTTAGCCACACCTTGATGGATTCGGCCATTGCCTGATCCGCACCTTGCTTGATCTGATACCGCCGGTCTGCTTCGTGCCCAGCTGCGCTCAGCTCGCTCCACAACTCAAGCAACCTGTTCGCGTCATCTGCATGCGCCCGTCGAATCTTCACGCCTGGAGCGTGACACGCCGGAGGAACGCTCCGCCACCAAGTTTGAGGTTGCGGAATTCTGTGGCGCCGCAGTGGGGCCGATACCGAGTGCTGGTCTAGTGGAAGAAGGCGGGTTTACGAGCGGGTGTTATCGAGTGGTGTCCATCGAACCGGTCAACCCCAGACCACCCGCGAGGATGGGCCGAGATGAGTCAAGGCACATACGTCGTGTGGTCGTGACTGATCTAGGCCGCCAAGGGGTTGACGTTCTTGTCGATTCTGTCGATGACGGCGCTAGTCCGCTTCACGCCGGCGACTTGGTCGTGGCTGCGAGCGGCGAACCGGGTGCATCAATCCTTGACCTCGCAGCGCGCACCGTGATCGAGTTGCGAGGTGATGCTGAGCGCCACATTGGCCTTGACGACTGAAGGGGTTCTTGTCCGTCTCGGACTTGTGTTGGAGGTTGTCAGCTGCACGCCCTCCAGATGAGGGCTGCGGTGCGTTGCGGCCAGTCGTTCGCGATCGGCTCATGGGCGAGCCGTAGGCCGTACATCGTGCCGGTCGCTGCTGCTGTTGCGTAGTCCAGGTCGGCATCAGCGTCGAGGTGGCCGGCATCGACTCCTCGTTGGAGAATCGTTCGGATCCGTCGGCGGCGGGGCGCAACGATGCGTTCGCTGTACAGGATCTTCAGTTCACTGTCGGGGGCAGCTTGCAGCATGGCTCCGACCATCCCGATGCCATTGGGACGCATCACGCCGTCGAAGAAGCCGGTGAGTTCGGCGAGGAGATCCTGGTACGGGTCGTCAGTGGCGATCCGTTCGTCGGCCTTCGACATCGACGCGATGGCTGCGGTTGCCAGGTCAGCCTTGGTTGGCCAGCGTCGATAGAGAGCCTGACGCGTCGTGCCAGCGGCCTCGGCCACTGCAACCACGGACATGGCCTCGTAGCCGTGAATTGCGAGTTGGGCTCGCGCTGCGCTCAGTACGGCTTCATCGATGTGGGTGTTTCGCGGCCGGCCGGGGGTTCGCCTTTCAGATGTCACTTCTCAATCGTAGACCGATATGTTACGGTACAGTACTGTTACGTAACTACGGACGGAGAACTGGGTGACGACAGGAACGCAAACATCGGTGGCCGTTCTCGGCGCAGGACCGGTCGGCCGGGCGCTGGTTGATGGACTCCACCGAGCAGGACGGACGGTTCGCGTCGGGGTTCGCTCGCCCGACGATGCCAAGTACCAGGATCTCGACGCAGCGATCGAAGTCGTCACGATCGAGGCCGCCGTTGCTGCTTCGGATGTGACCATTCTTGCTGTTCCAGCCGACGCGCTGGGCTCGGTCCTGTCGACAACATCGTTCGAGCCGGGTCACATCGTGATCGATGCTTGCAACGCCGTCTTCACCGCCATGCCCGAAGGTTTCGATTCGATCGGCGACTTCGTGGCTTCACGTCTCGGACCCGGCGTCGGGTTTGTGAAGGCGTTCAACACCATTGGGGCTGAACACCTCGGCAACGGGGCGTTCGACGACGGCCGGGCCTTTCTGCCGATCGCTGGCGACCCACTCGCCGTCGAGGCTGCAACGGAACTGGCAACGATGCTGGGCTTCGACGCAGTAGCACTTGGCGGGCGTGACGTGATCGGCATGGTCGAAGACCACGCCCGACTCTGGATCCATCTCGCGTTCCGTTGCGGATGGGGTCGCGACTTCGGTTTCACGAGAGTTCAGCGATGACGGGAGCCGAGGCAAGAGGTCATGCCGAATCGGCATTTCCCGCCGTCGTCGGATCGCTTCACGCTGTTCACATGACCGAACCCAGAGCAAGGGCAGGAACCTGATGCGGATTGGCATCGTCGGGGCAGGCAACATCGGGACCAACTGCGCGGTGCAGTTCCTCGCTGGCGGCCACGAAGTCATGTTGAGTTTCAGTCGAGACCCGGCGTCGCTTTCAGCGCTCGCCGATCAACTCGGCGCAGGTTGCACATCCGGCCAGGTGGCCGAGGCGGTCGCCTTCGCCGATGTCGTTGTTCTTTCGGTGCCATGGCCAGTGATCGACCTCGCCCTCGAACAAACCGGGTCATTGGAGGGGACACTCGTGATCGATACGACCAATCAGTTCGGTGCCGATGGTGTGGTGGATCTCGGTGGCGGCACCGCCGCGCGGTTCAACAGCGACCGAATGCCAGGCGCTCGCTACACCAAGTCGTTCAACACCATCACCGCCGGGTACCAGCGGCAAGCGGCCGGGCGGACCGGGTCCGATCGTCTCGTGCAGTGGATCTGCGGCGATGACCAAGGAGCCAAACACATCACCGCAGGCCTTGTCCACGACGCCGGCTACGCACCTGTCGACCTCGGCAGTATCGATGCCTGCACCGTGATGGAAGCACCACGGCGTGTCGGCGCCGTCTACGGCGAGGAGTACCGCAGCGACGACGCCAACCAGGTCGTCGCTGCGGTGCGCACCAACGAACCGATCCCACCTACCCCGACCTACTCGTGAGACCTCACGAAACAAGCCGGGGTCTCGAACCAGCCCAGATCCTTATCGACCTCTCAACCACTCATTTCAACTGAACCAAAGGAACGAAACTCATGGCACAAACAGTCGACACCCACGGGTCCACCAAGAAGATCCTCATCGTTGCTTCCAACCCCGCTATCTCCGCCCAGACCGGCTGGCCCATCGGATTCTGGTGGGGTGAGCTGACACACCCGTACTGGGAGTTCACCGAAGCGGGCTACGACGTCACCATCGCCAGCCCTGACGGCGGAGCAATCACCGGCGACGGTTTCTCCGATCCCGAAGACGAGTCGGGATACTCCGCCCACGACCTCATCTCTCTCGGGTTCAAGAAGAGCCCAATCCACGCCGGACTTCTCGACAGCACCGTTGCCATTGCCGACGTGAACGTCGCTGAGTTCGACGGCGTCCTCTTGGTTGGCGGCCAAGGCCCGATGTACACGTTCATGGGGAACGGCGACCTCTATGACCTCGTCCGAGACTTCTACGAAGCCGGTAAAGCAACGGCCGTGATATGCCACGCGACCTGCATCCTTCTCGAAGCCACGAAGACCGACGGATCGCTCATCGTCGACGGGAAGACTTGGACCGGGTTTGCCAACAGCGAGGAGGACTACGCCGACGGGTTCGTCGGACAGGCCATCCAACCGTTCCGTATCGAAGATCGGGCCAAAGCGCTCGACAACACCAACTTCATCGTCGATTCGATGTTCAAGCCCTTCGCAGTTCGCGATGGCAACCTCATCACCGGCCAACAGCAGTACGCAGGAGCCGCCGCAGCCAAGCTGGTGATCGAGGCTCTCGGTGTCTGACCATTCGGCGAGCGCCGGCAACGGCCCTGGCACCGGTCCGGTGACCACCGTGGTGGAACGGCACGTCAAAGCCGACCGGGTCGACGACTACGAGGAGTGGCTTCGTCGACTTCTGGCGGACGCCGCCAGCCTCGACGGGTTCCAAGGCGCTGACATTCACCGACCCCAACCAGGAGCCCCAGCACCGGTCTACACCAGCGTTTTCCGATTCGCGACCCTCGAGAATCTCCGAGCCTTCGAGGTCAGCGATCTACGCCGCCGGTACATGGCCGACGTCATCGACTTGGTCGAAGCCGACGCTGCGTGGTCGACCCACACCGGTCTCGAACTTTGGTTCGCAGCACCGCCCGGAACGGTTGTTCCCCAGCCTGTGCGGTGGCGTATGGCGCTCCTGCTCGGCCTTGTCGTCTACGCCCTCGTGCTGATCTTCGGAGCGATCGCCGGAGCGCTTATTCCCAGCTGGCCGTTCCCGCTGCGACTCGCAGTCGTGATTGCTGTCGAGATCACGCTCATGACCTACGTGCTGCTTCCCTTCCTCACTCGTCGGCTCGCCCGATGGATCTTCCCCCGCGACGTCACCCGACCCGCAGCGACCTGACACTATTGGGAGCGGTCTCCGCCGAATCAGGAACTCAACCAAGGAACTACGCCATCTTCGAACCTTCCTCGCCGTCGTCGACGAAGGAAGCATCACCGCCGCAGCACGACTCAACCGGATCTGCAGTGAAGTCTGCTTCTTGATCAGGCACCGTGGTTCCACGCATGGCCGCCGACTCTAGTCAGTCACCCGAAAGCAAAACACTTGGAACCAACACCGTCTGCGCCTCGGTGGAGATACCACCTCCGATCAGAGCACCGAGGCGCCGAAGCTCTCGTATTCCCGACCCTCTAAGACAGCGAGGTCGCGCCCCGCTGCGTCCTGAAATGCCGAAATGCCTCCCGCTTCCCACGGTCCGACCGATCCGGCCGCGACCGCCTGTTCCGACTTTGGAACGACGTTGAAGTGTGACCGAACCTCACTCAACGGTTTGTCCGCATGCGACCACCAGTCAGTCGCCAAGAAGTCGGGCTCTCGTGTGGTCATTGCCCCCCGCCGGAATGCGTCTGCGACCCGCTCGGGCATGCCACCGACAGCCAAGTGTCCGGCGTCGGCCTGGAAGATGCCTGCGGCGCTGGCGAGATCGCCGGTCTGGAACAGCTTGATCACCATGGCGAGCAATGTGAACGCCCGAGGGTCGTGGCTCGCCCTGGAGATGAACGAGAACACTTCGAGCTCGGACTCAACGGTTGACCCGTAGTCAGCCAACACGTGAACCCAGTCGTGTTGGGCAAGGACCGGCGGCGCCGATCCCTCCTCGCCAGGAAAGCGAAAGCCCCTGGCTCGATAAAAGTCGAACACCCCGCGCCCCAGGGTTCCAGCTTCGAGATTGCCGAGGTTTCGCCATCGCTCGGCCAACTCGTCCCGAAGGACCGTGTTGCTCCATGCGTAGATGTTGTCGTCCGGTGACTGCAGGGGAGTGAACGAGGACAAGTCGAGGTTGCTGATGTAGGCACTCCGGTCGATGTCGCTGGCCACGAGCTGTCGGGAGGTGTCGACCATCGACCGCATCTCGGAAATCAGATCATCGGGCAGTGCCAACTCAGTCGCGAACTCGATCACCCGAGCCGAAACCTCCGGCGATGCCTCAGGCAGGATCATCCGGCCGAGTTCCATCACCTGGACAAGCCGGGTCCGGAACATCGCATTGCGATCGGCCAACCCTTCCGCAAACTCCTGCGCCGACACGGACTCGACGCGACTGAAGTCAACGGCGACGCCCGTCATTGACTCGGTGAGGGTGCCGAGAACCGCTGACTGCAGCTCACTCAAGATCGCCCCCTCAGCACAAGCTGCTCCGATACCTCGAGCGATGAAGGCGACCTCATCGTCGTCGGGCGGCAGCAAATTCTCGAAATCTGGCCCCGGAAGCGGCGTCGGCATCTCCCAAAGTTAGCCGTTGGCTCCACTCAGCCCGAGCCGAGCGCGACCAAAGCCTGCCAACCGGAGCACTCCGCAGACCACCGACCTCCTCGAACACCGGCGACGGTTGACCGCTTCGACATAGGCGCCCATGGCCTCCGTCAGCTCACTCATGGGTTCTCAGCTCCAGATACCAACGGCGTGAATCGATCACCAGGTGTCTCTCAGAGAGCATGGCCAGAACTGGGTTGTCCGAGATCCGGGCCACTCGATAATCGCAACCGCCAACGCTGGGCCAGCCACTCAGGAACCGGCGCTACGTGTGACCCGATCGCTCGATAGCGCTCGCAGCTGCGGTGGGCATCCGTCACCCGGTTTGCTCGCAGGTCACGCTGAACGTCGACGCACGGCACCGGAGTGCGTGGTGGCTTCAGCGAACTTGGAATACGAGCTTGTCGAAGTCGACGTACGGCCAGTTCTCGACGATTCGCCCGTTGGCGATTCTGTAGATGTGGACTTCGTTCCAATGGACTGTCCGGCCAGTTGCGTCGTGACCGGCCCACGTGGCTGTGTGGGTAGCCGTGACCCGATTGTGTTCAACGACGAGATCGTCTTGTGCGATGAGATGAATGATTTCGACTTGGACGTCGGGGAAACCGTCGAGGAGGTTGACACCGACGTTCACGAAGCTTGCCGCCGTGTCGGTCTGTCCGTCGAAGCCGAAGTGGTGGCGGAAGTCGTGAGCGAACAGGCGCGGAAAGACTTGGAACTCTTGTTCGTTCTTGAACTTCTCGATGTATCGGCGAACGAGCATTCGGTTCGAATCGACCGAACCGTCCCGGGTGTTCCTCGGCGCCGGAGTGATCCGAGCGATCGTTCCAACCGCTCGCGCAATGAGCTGGCTTTTCCGCGAGAGCGGCAGCGGGCTGAACGGCGGCTCAAGCCCGCTGCGCTGAGCTTCGAGTCGCTCGCTGGGTTGATACTGCCAGGACTCTGCGATCTCGTCATGGTCGATGCGATGCACGCTGGTTTCGACCCATTCGAGGCGTTCGTCGCCACGTCGGTCTGTCACCAGTTGCCGCCCGACGACGATGTCGTCCTCGGCGATGAGGAGTTCGATCGAACGCTCGCAGCCGTCGTCGATCGCTGCCATCGCGGTGCGGACGACGTTCTTCGGGTCTTGTGTGCTCATAACCAGAATGACGGATGAGACTGTCGAGTCCGGACCGATTCAACGATGAATCCGGACCGATTCAACAATGGAGTGTCCGGATTTCACGGTCGGCCACGTCAAGAGTGCACACAACAACCGCCATGAAGGAGACTTCAGATCATGCAATACGCACTCCTGGCCTACGAAGACATCGACGCCACCGAAGCACGCACCGACGAAGAACAAAGCGAACTCCTCGCCGGCTACGGCAAAGTCGCTCAGGCTCTTGCAGAGCAAGGCAAACTCGTCTTCGGCGACGGACTCCGATCTTCGGTGGTCGCGACGACCGTACGTCCCGGAACTGACCAGGCAATCGTCACCGACGGACCCATCA
The DNA here is from genome assembly GCA_938009905.1 of uncultured Acidimicrobiales bacterium. Lineage (GTDB taxonomy): Bacteria > Actinomycetota > Acidimicrobiia > Acidimicrobiales > SZUA-35 > CALEWY01. The sequence goes on from CALLGK010000174.1 coordinate 12,039, forward strand.
CCGAAGGGCGTGAGCACCTAATAGGTGTCTTCGTGATCGAAGCGACCGACCTCGATGAAGCACTCAATTGGGCGGGCCAGATGCCCCATGCGCAGACATCAGGCGGCGTAGAGATCCGCCCCGTCGGCGCGTGACGATCGACGATGCACTCTTCAAACAAGCTTGGCCGCGCGTCTACGCTGCGGCCGTCCGATCCGCCGGCGGAGATTTCGCCGCGGGCGAAGACGCAACCGCAGAGGCATTCGAACGCGCAACACGCACATGGACACATGGCCGGCCCGACAACCCGGTCGGATGGTTGATCACCACCGCACGCCGCATCACGATTGACGAGCGCCGCAAGCAAGCCACCCGAAACCGTACGGCCCGACGTCTCAGCCCCGACGCAGAAGACGACAACTCACCGGCGTCAAGCATTACAGGAGACGACGTTCTCGATCTGTTCTTCACTTGCGCCCATCCTTCGCTCACACCCGAAGCGCAAGTCGCCCTCACACTCCGAGCCGTTGCCGGAATGCGCCCCGCCGAGATCGCCAGAGCGTTTCACTGCTCACCGTCAACGATGGAAAAAAGACTGGTTCGGGCGCGACGCAAGATCCGCGAAGCCGGTATCTCGCTCCGATCACCAGACCGAGCAGAACTCGATGATCGCCTCGGCCCCGTGATGCGATCAATTCTGCTCGTCTTCAACGAAGGCTACGCACCGACCGCCGGGGATGAGGCGTTCCGACAAGAACTCTGCGACGAAGCGATTCTCCTCGCCCGGAGCCTGCACGACATGCTCCCCGACCAAGCCGAGCCCGCAGCGCTCCTTGCAACCCTGCTCTTGATCGATGCACGCAAGTCGGCGCGAGTCGATGAGAGCGGCGGTCTGGTACCTCTTCGCTTCCAGAACCGGCAACGCTGGAACAGCACGAACATCGCGGAAGGCGTCGAACTCACCCTCGGAGCACTGAACTCGCCGAAGCGTGGGGACTACACGCTGCAAGCCGCAATCGGCGCCCTCCACATGGAAGCGCCGAGGCACGAACTCACCGACTGGCCCCAGATCGCCTTCCTGTACGAACAGCGCCTGGAGCAATTCCGAACCCCATCGCCCACGCTTGTCATCGCACATTCGATTGCTGTCGCCGAAGCCCACGGCACTTGCGCAGCACGGCCACTTCTCTACGGGCTCAAACCCGCCGAGGACGTCACCGCGTTTCTACATCACACGGCGCTGGCACGCTTCGCTGAGATCGACAACGACATCGAGGCCGCCTTGCGAAACATCGCCGCGGCCGCAGCAGCCGCCCCCACGACTGCCGACCGCACCGCACTGGACAAATGGTCAACCAAACTCGAGAAAAGTCGGGCCTCGCCGAACACTTGAACTCCTCGGCTGCTGGCGAGACCTACGAGCGGGGCGAACACACCTATCGAGACTCGAGGGTCAGCGGCGATGTTGCGCATCTTTGGTGAGCGTGGCGAGGCGGTGAACATCAGTGCGAAATTGAGCGCGAAAAATCTCACGGGTGTTGCGAGTGGGCCCGCTGGGCCAGCTGTTGCGAGCACGCACATGTTCTGTGTCGACAACAAGTTCTGTATTCGGTCTTCGAGATCGGGCCGATCGAGACGCAGATCCGGCATCGGTTCACCGAGCCACGGGTTCGCAAGAGGCATCTTGAACAAGAGGCATCTTGAAACGGTAGCCCTCGATTGCCGGCCGCACGGTTTAGCAGGCAGCGCATAGTTGCGACCGCGAACAGTCAACTAGCGCCACACTTCCGGCGAACTGTTGTGGCCCAGACCGCTCAGTAACGCCACACGTAATCGCCGCCGAATCCCAAACTCAGCTCTTCCGGTCAACGATGTCGGTGAGCCCTGCGAAAGCTCCGGGTCTCGGTGAGCGGAAGGGCACACGGGAGGAACGTGTAAGGCGCCGCGGCGCCTGGGTTCACCACCTCGAAACACCGCAGAACCGGCCCGGTAACCGCGATGGCGTACACCTGTCCCCATGGATCTTCACCGCCCAGCCGCTGCACCAGCCGACTCGGTTCGACATATGCCGAAGGTGGACCTCCACTGCCAACTCGAGGGCACGGCTCACCGAGCGACACGGGCCAAGCTCGCTCTGGCTCACGGCGGCGAGGCTGGGGTCGACGTCGATGAGCTATCCGGCCGGGCGTCGGCCACGGCCTTCGTGGGAGCGTTCGACCAGTTCAGCTCCCTGCTCCAGACCCCGGCCGACTTCGAGCTGCTCGTCTATGAGGCGACTCGCGACGCTGTGGCAGCTGGCATCACGTATCGGGAGATGTTGTTCTCACCCGGATACCACCTGCAGCGTGGGGTCGCCTTCGCAGACCTCTGGGACGGGCTTAGTGCCGGCATCGACGCCGGCGAGGCCGACTTCGGAGTCACCACTCGACTCATCCTCGACATCGACGCAACGAGAAGCGTGCCGCTCGTTCTCGCCTTGCTGCAGTTGATTCGCAACACCGACCGCCAGACGCTCGCTGGAATCGGTGGTGAAGCAAGTGGCTTCGTCGAAGAAGACGGCGCTCTTCGTCGAGTCGTGGACGACGCAAACGCCATCGGCCTCAACACCTGTTTCCATGCCGGGTACGACGCCGCGCCGGCTCAGATCGCATCGCTCGTGGACGCTGGCGTCGATCGAATCGGTCACGGGGCGCGGCTCCTCGAGAGCCGTGAAGTCGCCGTCCGAGTGATCGAACGAGATATTCCGGTCGTCAGTTGCCCATCATCCGACGTCGCAATGGGTGTCGTCGGCGAGTTGTCGGCGCATCCCTTCCGAGAACAACTTCGGCGGGGGGTTCATGTGACGCTCAGCAGCGACTGTCCGGCGTTGTCGGGGCTCGATCTCGCTGACGAATATGCTCTCGTCGGCGAGACACTTGGCAAAATCGATGCCTCGGTCGACGATGTGATCGTGGCGGGCATCGATGCAGCGTGGCTCGACGACAGTCAGAAGCGATCCATGCGAGAAGAGCTTGCCTCGTTCAGGCGTCGCGAATCGATGGACGCAACAGCAAAAGCGGGATCGTGATGGCCATGGTGACGAGGCCAACTGCACGCATCGTCCACACCGGGCCGAGGGCGGGAGCCAAGACGGTTTGGGTCAAGGCGCCAAACGGGAGCCCACCGGAAAAGCCGAGCGTCATGATGCCCATCACTCGACCCATCATGGCGTCTTCGGTGCGCTGCTGGAGCAGGGTGCGGTGTGACGCAATGGCGATGCCGGCGTTGATGCCCCAGGCCACCATCACGGCAACGGCGACCCAGTAGTTCGGGGCAAGGCTCAGAAGGAACTGACCCATACCAAGGCCGATGCCGATGAAGAGACCAACGTTGAGGCCGTGTCGCATGTCGGCTCGCCGAGCCACCGCGGCAGAGCTCGCGAGCATGCCAAGGCCAAAGGAACCAAGCAGTAGACCTGCTGCCTGGGAACCCCGCCCAAACTCTTGCTCGACGACGCGCGGCATGGTGATCTGCATCACGCTGAACGAGGAGCCAAGCACCAGCGTTGCGATGAGCAGCGTGCGTCGTGGCTCTGAGCCCAGCCCGTAGCGGAGACCTTCTGCCACCTCGGACCGCAACCTCCTTGCTGGCCCTGCCCGTTGTTCATCTGGAGGAATGGTGACGCCCCAGAGCAGGGCGATCGCCACCAAAAGGGCGATGGTGAGCAAGGCGAACCCGCCGGCGTTGCCGAACACGCGGATGGCGACGCCGGCAAAGCCCAGGCCGAGAAACTGGGCAGCCTGGCCGCCTCCGTTTTGCAGCGCCGATGCGCTCTGAAGTCGCTCCCGTGGCACGAGCTTGGGCACGATGGCGTTGAGATTGGGTTGCATCATCACGAGCGCCGTACCCAAGAGCGCTGCCGCGACACCCGCATTGCGAGGCGTCGCTGCGTCTGCGGCTACAACGGCCGTCCAACCGGCCATGATCACAGCAGACACCGCAACCCAAATCAGGGTGAAGGTGCGGCGATTGAACCGGTCGGACCAGGCCCCGGCTGGTAAGGCAAGCAGTAAGGCCGGAAGCCCAAGCGCCACACCGATCAAGCCTTCTGCCGATGGCCACTCGGTGAGGGTGACGATGAGCCACACGAACGTGAACCGCAGGGTTCCGTTGGCCCCGAACACAAGAATCTGGGCAATCCAGTAGCGGCGGAAGTTCTTGTCGGCGAGCACCTCCCCGGCAGGTGAGCGAGTCGGGGTGTCTGCAGCCGTCACGCCCGCATCCTCGCACTCAGGCTCGGGCAACCCAACCTCGATTCGCCCATCTTGGCGCCACGCTTCGCACCGTTAGGCTTCCGGAATGCGGCTTGATGCATTCGGATTCGTCGTCAACGACATGGAGAAGACCTTGGCCTTCTACCGGGCGTTGGGCCTTGAGTTCGGCGAGCCAGAAGGCGAAGGCCACATCGAGGCGGTCATCGACGGCGGTATTCGCCTGATGTTCGACACGGCCGAGGTCGTGCAGAGCTTCTCCGACTGGCAGCCGCCAACGGGCGGAGGTCGCCGAATGGCGCTGGCCTTCCTGTGCGACTCGCCAGCCGAGGTCGACGAGCGGTACGCCGCGTTGACGGCCGCTGGTAGCCACGGTGCGGTCGAACCCTTCGACGCGTTTTGGGGTCAGCGATACGCCACCGTGCACGACCCAGACGGCAATCCTGTCGACCTCTTCGCTCGTCTCGACGCAGAACAAGCCGACTGAACGATGGCGCCTCTTCCCGTCGAGTTCGTCCAATCCGCGTCCAAGCACAGCCAACTGCCCGACTCCCGGGCCGAGATCACCGTTGTTGGGCGGTCAAACGTCGGCAAGTCATCGCTACTCAACGCCCTTGCTCATCGCAAGAAGCTGGCCCACGTGTCCAACACGCCGGGGCGCACACGCCTTCTCAATCTCTTTGAGATCGTCGATCCGAAAGACAAGCGCCCGGGGCTGTCAAAGACCATGGTCGACCTGCCCGGCTACGGCTTTGCCAAGGCGCCTGGCAACATGCGAGCCGAGTGGCAGGCCATGATCGAGAACTACCTGCTCGAACGCGAGAACCTGCTCATGGTGATCGTGCTGGTAGACGGTGTCGTCGGCCCCACGAAACTCGACGTGCAGATGCTCGATTGGCTTCGGGCCAACGGACTTCCGCACTCGGTCGTCGCAACCAAGCACGACAAGGTGAAGTCGTCCCAGCGAGACAAGCGCAAGAAGGCCGTCGCCGAGGGATGTGACCTCGAGCCGCGCGACGTCATCTGGGTGAGTGCCGAGAAGGGCACCGGTCTCGATCGACTCCGGGGCCTCGTCATGACCTGGCTTCAGGCCTGAAACAGACACGCAACCGAATGGGGCGTCTCGTTTCGCACGGGGCATGACATAGTTGGGCCATGGCCACATCGCCCGGTCCCTCCATCTGCATCTTCGGCCTAGGAGAAGCAGGTGCACTGATTGCTGCAGACCTTGTCGCGGCCGGCGCCACGGTTGCCGCCTTTGACCCAGCGGGGATCGAGGCTCCGGAGGGCGTGCAACTCCACGATTCGGCCACCGAGGCCGTTGTGGGGGCCGAGTTGATCATGTCGGTCACAACTCCAGCCCGGGCGCCAGCAGCGTTGTCGCAAGCGCTTGAGGCGATCGGCGACGATGCGATCTACGCCGATCTCTCGACCGGCTCGCCAAACATGAAACGAGGGCTTGCCCTCACCGCAGATCGGGCTGACATTCCCTTCGCAGACGTTGCGCTGCTGTCGAGCATTCCCGGCGTCGGTCTTCGGGCCCGCGCCCTCGCATCCGGTTCTGGAGGAGAACGCTATGCCGAGCTGCTCAAGCCACTCGGTGCCGACGTGAGTTTCTGCGGCGAGGAAGCGGGCAAGGCTGCCAGTCGGAAGTACCTGCGAGCGATCATGCTGCGGGGCGTCGGCGCGATTGCGGTGGAGGCGCTGCAATCAGGGCACTCAGCTGATGATGTTGAATGGCTTTGGTCAAACATGACGGAAGAGATCAGTGCTGGCGACAACTGGCTCGAAGAGTCGGTGACCCGACTCGGGCCATTCGCTCAGCGCAGACGTCGAGAGCTCGACAGCTGCTTGCTCTACCTGAACGACCTCGGGGTCGACCCGATCATGACCCGGTCGACGATTGAGATGCTTCGTCGGATCGAAGCGAACGGTCTGCCAACCATTCCGTAACTGCGACGTCGCCTGGCGCGGCCAGCACGATGAACGCAGAGACAGCTTCTCGCGACGATGGCCGGTGAGTGACCCGCACCCGGTTGCCAACGAGGTCAATGTCGAAACTGCCTTCTGCCCTATCGAAGACCGATCCCTTGGCCCGAACGACAGACGGGGGAGCCGACTCGAGCCAGGTCTGCAAGCCTTCTTTCCCGTCGACGGGTATCGACTTGAGGGTGGCTAGCGTCGAAGCCAGCGGGTGGTGGGCTGTTCCGTCGTCTGGTTCGGTGGCGTCGAACTCAGTCAGCGTGGTCGTGAGACCGAGCAAGACTGCTGGGTCGAGCTGTCCTTCTGTGACCTCGACGATTGGCCCGTCGGTCAGCGTCGCAAGGGTTGATCGTGTGGTGGCCAGCGTTGCTTCGCTGGCTAGATCTGTCTTGGTGAGCAGCACGAGGTCGCCCCGCTCAACCTGACGACGGATCGATGGTCCGATGCGCTTGTCGGTGAGCTGCGTTGGCAGGGCGTCGGCATCGACGGCCACGGCAACTCCGGCCAGCTGAAAACCAGGCAGGTAGGCGTATTGGGCCACGCTCATCGGATCGGCAACACCACTCGGTTCGATCACGAGATGATCTGGCGGCTCAGGCCAGGCCGCTATGGCGTCGAGCGTCTCGACGAAGCCATCGATCAGCGAACAACAGACGCACCCGTTGGCCAGTTCGATGATGTCGTCGGTTTGCCGAGCGATTCGGCTGGCGTCGATGTTGACGTCGCCAAAGTCGTTGACCAGCACAGCGATTCGCAGCTGGTGCTCCTCGGCGAATGAGTGCGCAAGGAGCTCACTAATGATGGTGGTCTTGCCTGCGCCCAGGTAACCACCAACCACCGTGACCGGAATACCGCGGCCGCTCACTGGATGCAGTGCCTCATGAACCTTTGTGGATCCGGCCAGACAGCACGGTGCCCCACACCCCGATGTCGCGAATGGCCTCCGGCGCAACCGCGAGTGGGTCATCGTCGAGGATGGCAAAGTCGACCTTCTTGCCTGGCTCGATTGAGCCGATCTCGTTGTCGAGTTTGAGCTGGCGCGCCGCTCCAAGCGTCGCTGCTTCAAGCGCCTCGGCCGGGGTGATTCGCTCGTTCGGGCCGAGCACCACGCCACTTGGAGTCAATCGGTTGACGGCGCACCACATCGTGTGAAGCGGACCCATCGGCGTGATGGGTGCATCGGAGTGGAACGACAGCAAGACACCCTCATCGAGGGCACTGCGGCAAGCGTTCATGGCCGCGGCTCGGTCTTCGCCAACGGTCATCGTGCGATGTTGGTCACCCCAGTACCAAAGGTGATTGGTGAACATGTTGGCGGCTACGCCGAGCGAGGCCATACGACGCAGCTGATCGCGATGGGCCAGTTGGCAGTGTTGCGACGTGTGGCGGTGATCCCAGCGGGGCGTCTTGCGAAGCACCGTTTCGACTGCGTCGAGGAAGATATCGAGCGCCTCATCGCCATTCGTATGGCAGTGCACGGTGAGGCCGGCGTCATGAAAGGCTGCAAGTTGATCAGCGACCGAGTCGGGTGGCAGGAGCCACAGACCGTTCTCGACGCCCGCTTGGGGCAGGTACCCGGGGGAGCGAAGCCGAGCGGTGTAGCCCTGGATCGATCCGTCGAGCATGAGCTTGACGACGCCAAAGCGAAGCCGGTCGCTCTGCTGCTCCATGCGTTCGAGCACCTGCGTGGCGAGTTCGTCGCTCGCGCCGAAGTTGCCCTGGGCCGCCATCATCACGCGAAGCGGATACTCGTCGTCAGTGGTTTCGGTTGCCCATCGATCCCAGTCTTTCGATGGCGATGTTCCGAGGTCAGTTGCTGTTGTGACACCGACGTTGCGAGCGATGCGAGCGAAGTCCCACAGGGCCTGCGGTTCGGAGAGCGTCCGCAGAATGCCGAGAAAGCCCGACCGGGCAAGCGCCATGGCAGCAGGTTCTTGAAGCTCGCCGTTGGGGAAGCCGTCTGGCCCCTTCGGAATGCCCTCGGCCGGATGGTCGGCCCCGATGTCGTGTGCCTCGAGCATGGCGGTGTTAACCGTGGCCAAGTGTCCGCTGGCATGAAACACAAAGATCGGACGCTGCTCAGACACGGTGTCGAGATGATGCCGGTTGAGCCGCTCACCCTGCAGGTAGATCGGGTCAAGACCCCATGCGAGTAGTGGTTGCGAAGGGTCATCGAGCTGCGCTTCGGCCTCTCTAAGGCGGTCGAGGGTTGCGTCGAGGTCTTCACAGCCCTCCCACCGAGTGCCGTCTGGCGCGCTACGGGGATAGAAACCGACATAGGGCGAACTCCAGATGCCGCCCGCCATGCCGTGCGTGTGGGCTTCGACAAACCCGGGAATGATCACCTTGTCGGCGAAGCGGTCATCGACGGTTGCGTCTCCCCACTGCTGGAGCGACGCAACGGATCCGACGGCGACGATGAGGTCGTCATCGACGAGCACTGCCTCGGCGGTTGGATTGGCCGCCCACATCGTTCGAATGGTCTTGGCCGTGTAGATCGTTCTGGTCACCGAGTCACTCCACTCCAACGCAGAAAGTTCGAAATCATGGTCTGTCCCTCAGGGTGCTCATCTGTCCAGTATTCGGGATGGAACTGAGTACCAACGATTCGATCCTTGTTGTTCACCACGATTTGCACGGGAGTGATGTCGGTTGAGGCCAACACGTCGAACCCGGCTGGGGGATCGGGAACGTGGAGCGAATGGGCATGGCGAAACACGGGCTGGTCGCCAAGGCCGTCGAGCACTGGATGGCGTTCGGTGACATCAACAGGGAAGACATCAACCGGCAGGTAGCCAAATTCAACGGGCCCGACCCGCCCGTCCGTCGCTTCGCCAGCGTCAGCACCGTCGTGGTCAACCTCGAGCGGCACAACGGCCGCGCCCAGTGTCTCTGCAATGAACTGGAACCCGCCGCACAGGCCAAACATGGGAAGCTCTCGCGCTCGCACGATCTCTCGGAGGGGAGCAAGGCTGGCCTCGTCGTACATCGACGGGTCAGTTCCGTTCCCGCTGATGAAGATGGCCGTGGCGCCGATCCGTTCCAGTAGCTCGTGGCTGACGCGGTCGTAGCGCACGAGCATGCAGTGCTGATCGGCCAGGTCTTCGAGGCGGTAGGTGATCCTTGTTCTCGCCGCCAGCAGCTTCTCGCCCCACTTCGACGAGTGCGCCCGAACATGTTCGTAGTCGACGAAGACGATCACCTCCCGAGACTACTCACGAGCGTGACCAGCTGGACCTATCCTGTCGGCCGTGTCGAACGAGCACTCAACCTCCGAGACGTCGCCGGTTTCCGACGATGCACTTGCCTCTGAACGGTTGATGATCGACGCCATCGGAGCTGCTCATCTACGGGAGCTCGATCGAGCTCGACGGGTGGCTGAGGGGCTGGCGGCCGAAGCGGCAGAAATGACAGAAGAGGGCATTCGCGACATCTTCGACGACGACGCCGAAGCCGATGCTGCTGTCGAAGCGGCACTCGTGCGGCAGACGTCTGACCGGGCGATGCATGCAGCCCGTCGCGTGGCCGAGTTGGAGGCTCAGGGCGAAGCGCTTGCCTTCGGACACTTCACGACAGACGACGAGAAGCTCTACATCGGCCGCATGACGGTGCTCGATGGCGACGACGCGCTTCTTGTCGATTGGCGGGCACGGGCGTCCATCCCGTTCTACCGAGCCACGCCGTTGGACAGCCTTGGAGTTCACCACCGACGTCATCTTCAGTTCGACGCGGAAGAGCGGACGCTTGTCGGCTACTCAGACGAGGTCTTTGATCTCGAGACACTCGACGCCACCCACGGATTGCGAGGCGAAGCGGCGATTCTTGCGTCGCTCTCAGCTCCCACCCAGGAACAGATGCGTTCTGTGGTGGCCACGATTCAGTCTGAGCAGGACGCCGTCATTCGAGCGTCGAGCAGCGGCCCTCTTGTTGTGCAGGGGGCGCCAGGAACCGGCAAGACAGTCGTGGCACTGCATCGTGCCGCCTACCTGCTGTACGACCAACGGGCCGCCCTCGCCGACTCCGGCGTGCTGATCGTCGGTCCCACCAACGAGTTCCTCCGCTACATCAGCGGCGTGCTGCCATCGCTCGGCGAGTCGGGTGTTGTTTCGGTGACCGCCAACAAGCTGTACCCAGGCATTCTGCTCGGCTCGTCAGAAGCTCCCGAGGTTGCCGATCTAAAGGGCAGTGCGGCGATGGCGATGTTCTTGGCCGCTGCGGTCGCCGACCGACAACGTCGGCCGTCAGGTCCGCTCGACGTGTTCTTTGGTTCAGCTCGGGTGCGGATCGAGGTCGATAAGGCCCAGCAGATCTTTGATCGTGCCCGCCGCCATCCGTCCCACAACGATGGTGCAGACGAGTTCAGGTCGTTGATTCTCGATGCGCTCACAGCAGAGGTGCACAACCCGGCGTTTGATGTCAGTGGAAGCGGCAACGCCGAGGCTCGGGCCTCGTTCCGGCAGTCGCCGGCGGTCGAGACCTTTCTGCTTCGCCACTTCCCGCCGCTCACACCAGAACGAGCGCTGCGTGATCTGCTCGGCTCTCGAGCCCTCGTTCGCTCAGCTGCTCGGCAAGCGGGCATCGACGTTGCTGTCGCCGATCTGCTTGTTCGAGATCGGGTGGCGGAAGATGACCTGCCCAACATTCGCTGGACAAACGCAGACGTTGGCCTCCTCGATGAGCTCCACGCGCTGCTGGGCGGTTCGATGGGGCAAACCGAAGAAGAGCGGGCCAGGGTGCGAGACGCCATCGACGAGTTCGAGCTTGCTCGGCGCCACGACGACATCGAACCAATCTCGCTTCCCGACTTCGATGATCTGGTCGAGCTCGATGATGACCCTGACGAGTTTCAGATCATGGCGTTTGAGGACATCGCAGAACTCACAGAGGTCGAAGACGAGTCCGGGGCTCGGACGAATCCGGACGATCGGTACGTCGCCGAAGACGACGATGACGACGAGCCGGTGCGCGAGCTCGAGCTTGCTGGTGCAGACGATCTCGACGAAGCCGGTTCGACCGTTGTCGAGCTGGCGTTCGGGCAGCGATCGTGGCGCTTCGGGCATGTGATTGTCGACGAGGCGCAAGATCTCACACCGATGGAGTGGCGCATGATTGTTCGTCGGGCCAAGGGCGGCTCGATGACGATCGTTGGCGACCTGGCCCAACGATCAATCGGACCCCCGGGAACGTGGCGAGATCACCTGCCTGCAGCGGTCAAGGAGTTTGACTACCAGGAACTCACGATCAACTACCGGTCACCAGCCGAGGTGAACGATCTCGCCGCTCGGATTCTCGCTGACCTCGCGCCTGAGCTATCGGCGGCCACATCGATTCGATCGTCTGGCTACGAGCCTCGGTTCGTGTCGGTGGCATCAATGGCTGACGAGCTGCCGGCGATTGTTTCCGACGCAGCGGCTGCGGTGGAAGGAACGTCGGGCGTCATCGGGTTCGATCTCGACGACGACCTTGCGAATAGTGGGGCGCAGGTGCTTCGGCCGTGGCAATCAAAGGGCCTCGAATTTGAGACCGTTGTGGTGGTGGAACCAAGCCGATTTCTCAAAGAACCCGGTGGGCTGAGCTTGCTCTACGTGGCCATCACCAGAGCAACAAGCCAGCTGATCATCGTGCACGAAGATGATCTGCCGGATGTGCTCGCGGGCGAGAAGACCACTTAGCGCCTCAGACGGCTGAGAAGATCAGCGGCGATCACATCGACGGGTCGACCATCCGTCGCCACGCACTCAAAACTCTCGTAGACGGGCGCCCGCTCAGCCAGCAGTTCTGTGACTCGGGCAGCCGGGTCTGCTCCGGCCAGCAACGGTCGGTGTTCTGTGTCGCCAACTCGGTCGATGATCTCGGACGCGTCAGCGGTGAGAGCGAAAACGCGACCCGCATTGGACAGAATCTCGCGGTTAGTAGCGTCGAGCATGAGGCCACCTCCAGTGGCAACCACTACGCCCTGACGGCTTGCCGCCGCGGCCGCCACATCTCGCTCGAGTTCGCGGAAGCGGCCCTCGCCGTATTCGGCAAAGATCTGCGGAATTGGTCCGTGCTCGGCCTCGATCGCGACGTCGGTGTCGATGAAGTCGACGCCAAGTGCTTCCGCGAGCGCGGCGCCGACGCTTGACTTGCCGGTCCCCATGAACCCAGTGAGCACCACTGTTGGCTGCACCGCAGCCAAGAGGCGGTCGCGAGCCCGTACCCAGGCCGGGTGATCTGGTTCGATGAGTTCCATGTGGCCAACGTCTCGGAACTCGTCGTACGTCGTAGGGACGGGCGACGCGGTCACGAGGTCGACGTAACGCCGCACGTAATCCAGGGGCACGTCCTCGTCGGTGGTGCCCTGAATGATCGCCTGCGGGGTCGGCGCCTTTGACACATCGAGAAGGGCAGCAGGGGAGGCCTCTCGGTAACGATCCAAGACGTCGTCAGGCGTTCCTCCAAGCAGATCGCTGATTGCTCCGTTGCCGAGCCCGTTGGCCCAACCATCCTCGAGGTCAGCAACCGGCGCCAGACCAACGGCGAGGGCGATGGGTGTGGTGAGCCGATCGCATAGCGTTGACCACAGGGCCAGATGACCGCCTGCGCTATGGCCGACAATGCCGTGACGGCCCACATCGAGCCCGAACTCTTCAGCGATCGTCGCAACATGGTTGATTGCCGCAATCACGTCGTCACCTGTGCCGGGCCATCCTCCGCCCTCGTGGCCGACCCGGCGGTACTCGATGTTCCACACCGCGCAGCCGTCGTCGAGAAGCGAGGCCGCCATCGGATCCATCAAATCGAGGGCCCATGTGCTACGCCAGAAGCCTCCGTGAACAAGCGTCACGATTGGCCAACCGGCCGCCGGGGTTGCACCGTCAGGGAGCCAAAGTTCGCCGAATTGATGCGTCTGTTGGCCGTAGGGGATCTGGCGAGGGTTGGACACGAAGACGGAGCGTAGTTGGTGCCATTGGCCCGTCCTGCCCTGTGCTCGCATGGGTCGATCTGCCAGATTCGCAAAAACTACGCAAGGCACGGCCGTTGTTCGCCGATAGGCAATCATGACCCCCGACGCCCGACCCGCGGGCCCTGCGACCGCGCCGCCGCCTCCTCCATCTGACGCTGTGGCACCTCCGCCGGTGCGACCAACTCCGCTCGCCCGTCGCCGTGGGTTTGATGCGCAAGCTCACGTTGCTCCCGAGCACCGTCGGCCAAAGCCGCCAGTTGAGAAGGAGCGTCGCTCTGTTCCGCGGCCTCCCAAGAACCTTGAAGAGCTCGACATCCCCATTGGCCTGATCGAAGACATCTTCATGCGTCGTCTTCTTGGCCAAAAGCAGAGCTCGACGAGTGACATGGCCAACGATCTCGCGCTCTCGCTCTCTGTTGTGCACGAAGTCGCCGATCGTCTGCGTGACAAGAACCTGCTCGAGTACTTGGGTCTCGACGGGCGCGACTATCGATTCACGCTCACCGAGTCTGGACACAAGGCCACCAACGAGCGGTTCAAGGTGTCGATGTATGCGGGCCAAGTTCCCGTGTCTCTGACCGACTACGAACAGGTCGTTGAAGCCCACCGAAAGCGTCCGCCGCTCAACCGTGAGTCGACAGAAGGCGTGATGCGTGACTTGATCATGCCTCGCCGCCTTATCGACAAACTGGGTGCAGCCATGCTGAACGACGGCGCCGTGTTCATCTACGGACCGCCCGGCACCGGCAAGACCAGCATGGCCGAACGTATCGGCGAAGTCTCTGCCGACTGGGTGCTGGTTCCTCGGTGCATCGAAGTCGATGGCAACGTCGTGGTGGTCTTCGATCCCTCGATTCACAAGCCTGTCGAACAGCCGGCGGGCCTCGACCCTCGATGGGTGGCATGCGAACGGCCCTTCGTCATCGTCGGTGGCGAGCTCAACATGGGCATGCTCGAGCTGAACCATGATCCGGTCACCGGCGTCTACAGCGCACCGAAGCAGCTGCTGGCCAACAACGGCATTCTCGTGATCGACGACTTCGGCCGTCAGCTCGTTTCTCCCGATGAGATCTTGAATCGGTGGATCGTGCCGCTCTCCAGAGACATCGACTTCTTGAAGCTTGCGAACGGCACAACCTTCACCACCCCGTTTGCCGTGAAGTTGATCGTGTCGAGCAATCTCGATCCGAACTCCCTCGGCGACGAGGCCTTCCTGCGTCGGCTTCGCAACAAGGTGTACGTGGGTGCGTGCAGCGAGAAAGAGTTCGACGAGATTCTGCGAATGGCGGCAGACAAGTCGACGGTGAAGCTCACCGATTCCTCAATGGACGATCTCCGCGAGGTCGCGTTGGAAAACGTCGGAGCGCTGCGCCCGTACATCGCCGTTGACTTCTGCGACCTGATGACGGGAATCTGCGAGTACGAGAAGCGTCCGATGGTCATGGATCGTCAGATGATCGATGACATCGCCGACCTGTACTTCGTGAGCGAGACCGACGATCTCGGCAAGACCCGTCACGACTGCCTAGCCGGCGCCGAGATGCTCCCTGAGGAACTCGGCCGGTCCATGTTCGAGAAGTGAAGAATGACCCTCGTCTTCGACGATGACCAGTTCGACATCAGCCCCTTGGGCGGTGAGATGGTCGTAGAGCAAGTTGGCCTGTGAGACATGCACGATGCCATCAAGGCGGCCGTGCACGATCAGCATTGGTGGTGCACCGGCATCGAGTGCCGCCGGGCTCACCGCCACCGCCGCGTCTTCGCAATTGGGTACCGAGCAACCCAGCACGCCCTCGCTGAACTCCACAACCCCTTGTCCCTCAAGACCGTTGAAAAAGTCGACGTTCGGATCGAGCAGTGGTCGAAAGTCGGTGGGCGCCCCGGCAAGGACGACAGCCGCCACGGGCAGATTGTTGTGGCCAACCATGGCCGTGAGGTGCCCACCTGCAGAGAAGCCGTAGACACCAAGCCGCTCGGGGTCGATCGACCACCGATCAGCGTTGTCTGACACGAAGGTCACAGCAGTAACAGCGTCGTCGACAGCATCGGCGACGCTATGCGGAGCTTCGGCGTATCGATAGTTGACCGAGATCACGGCGAATCCTTGGTCGGTCCACTCCCATACGGGGAGCGAGTCGCCTTTGTCGCCTCCTACCCAGCCGCCTCCGTGGATCCAGATGATCGCCGGAATCGAGGTGTCACTGCCCGGGTAGTCGTGGTCTGGAGGCAGGTAGATGTCGATGCGCTGCTGTGGATGTTCGTCTGCATACGCGACATCGAGTTCCGCCTGTGCATCTACCTCAAGCGGAGTAAGTCGCTTGATCGGTCGATTGACGTATGCCAGCACCCCGAGCGCAACGACAAGAAGGCCGAGCAGGGCTCCGGTCCGTAGCTGAGATGGGCTGAATCGACGCACAGCTCATTCTCGCACCGCTGGCAAATGGGAGCGGGTGATACGCGCTCCGAACGTCTTGCTAGGCCGCGGCGCGAGTTCGACGCAGTAGGGGATCGGCGAGGGCCAGCGCTCGATCGGCGACGTTGAGCACCTTGGCGGAGGCATCGTTTGACTCCGCGTCGATGAGGTTTCCCATCACCTGCAAGGTGATGTTGGCGACGGTCTCGGTTCCGACGGCGAAGCGAAGGCCGCTGCGCAGAATCCACGGGTGGCCGATGAGGAACGAGAAGCGTCGGCCTGTGCGCAAGAAGCTGTCGAACCGGTCGCCGACGAGCCGGTCGTATTCGTCGGCGGCCGTCGCCGGATTCTCGACAAAGAGGTTTGCTGCGAGCATTCCAGACTCGAGCCCGTAGTCGATCCCCTCGCCGTTCATCGGATTGACAAGGCCAGCGGCATCACCAACGGCGACCCAACCCGGTCCGTGCCGCTTCTGTGTGCTCATCGGCAACCGCCATGCTCGGGGGCGCTCGAGATTCGGTCCGAGTCCCCACGGTTCGTCGACAATCGTGCGGTACGAGGCCAGCAAGTTGTTGAGGTTGAGCGACTTGAAGCTCTTCATTGTCGAGAGAGCACCAACGCCGATGTTGACCGTTCCGTCGCCCGCAGGGAACATCCAGCCGTAGCCGGGAACCGGGATGCCGTTTTCGTCGCGGAGGGTGAGGCAGGCTTCGAGGTGTCGATCAAGATGCCGAGGTGACTCCGCATAGGTGCGAATCGCGAGCCCGAACGGTTCGTCTGCGACTCGTTCTGCCCCAAGCATGCGAGCCACCTGACCCGGTGCCCCGGTGGCGACTACAGTCAGGTCGGCTTCGACCTTTGTCCCACCGGCCTCGACGCCGATCACCTTGTTGTCATCGTCGATGAGGGGGAGTGCTTCGGTTTCCCAAACCACCTCGGCGCCAGCGTTGGCTGCCGCATCGATGAGCGCGGCGTCGAGTCGACGGCGGGGCCACACGGCTCCTCGACCGGGGAACCGCGACGTTTCAGGCCACGGCAGTTCGCGCACGGTCTTGTTCGCGATCATTCGAAGCCCATCGATCTGGTGGGCGTCTTCGAGCTCGATACCGAGTTCGTCGAGGGCAGCAACAGCTCGAGGTGTGAGTCCGTCGCCACACACCTTGTCGCGTCCATAGGGTGCCTTGTCGAACACCTTGACCGTTGCCCCACGCGACGCGCCAGCGATCGCAGCTGCTGCGCCAGCGGGGCCGGCTCCGATAACGGCGATGTCGACGTGCTCAGTCACAAGGCTCCACTTTGGTCTGTCAGGCTGCGCGGTGGCTGGTCGCGTGACGCTTGACCGTCAGCCACGGACGAGTCGCTAGCCGATGGAACGAAGATCGACGGTGAAGATCAACGTCTCGTTCGGTCCGATGACGCCACCAGCACCGCTCGGGCCATAGGCCAGATGGGGCGGAATCGTGAGTTGGCGTCTGCCCCCCACGCGCATGCCAGTGACGCCTTGATCCCAACCCGGGATCACCATGCCCGCGCCCAAGCCGAACGAGAACACATCGCCACGGTTCCACGAGGCGTCGAACTCCTTGCCCGTCGACCACGACACGCCGACATAGTCGACATTTACCTGCACGCCAGGCTCAGCTTCCGGTCCGTCGCCGACGACGAGATCTTCGACCTGAAGATCGGACGGCGCGTCACCTTCTGGCACGGAGATGGTGGGACGGGCAAAAACGTCAATTCCCTCTGGATTACGGGATTCTGGGTGATTCACGCTGTCGACGGTACCGCTCTGTTGCGCCCTTTGGCCCGTTGGCATGCTCCGATCGAATCATCGCGCTCAACTCATCCCGAAACGTTCCGATTGAAGTTGCATGACCGAGCAGACTCCCATCTCAACTGAAGAGGTAAGCGCAGAGCGAGGCGCCAGCCTCGTTGAGTACGCGTTGCTTCTGGCTCTTATTGCCGTGGTGTGCATCGCCGCAGTTACCGCCCTTGGCGGAACGACCGCTGTGCCATACAGCGAGGTCGCTTCGACGCTGGGCTAACAAGCCAACAACAGCGAAGCGCTCAAACTGAAGAGAGCGGGTACGGGGAATCGAACCCCGGTCAACAGGTTGGAAACCTGTGGCTCTACCATTGAGCTACACCCGCAAGGGTTCTCACGATAGCTGCCGACGCGGTCACTGACGTTCATTTTTTCGCTACCACGATTCGTGGCACCATGGGCGCGATGGTCCCAAGCAGTGATGCGGCATCAAACAGTGTGGCCGAGATCGATGGGTGGCTTGATGCGTCCCTCGGAGCCATGCGGGCCAGGGCGGATGAGCTGCCGGGTCAACAGGGCAAAACGGTCGCGGCTGGACTCGCCCGTTTCGCCGAAGAGAAAGATCCGCTGGAAGCCCCGACCGCAATCTCTCTCCAGGTCGTCGACGAGTTCCTTGCGTCGCGCGCAGGTGCAGCCCGTGTGCACGGCTTGCCGCTCAGCACCGTTTTCGGTGCACTGCGTTGGGAGCCAACCCAACGCGCCAGCGATGGTGGAACTGAGTTCGGCCTTGCGGTTCTCACCGACTTGCTCGGTCTTGATGCCACGCAGGCGGGGATCATGGTGGTCGGTCCTGGTTGTCAATATCCCGTGCACCATCACGCACGAGCTGAGGCGTACCTGGTATTGCATGGCGTTGGGCAATGGCGGTTCGGTGGATCTGAGGAGTACGTCAGTGTCGAGCCGGGCGAGATCGTCGTGAACGAGCCGAACGACACGCACAGCGCGATTGCCGGCGACGAACCAATCGCTGCGCTCTACATCTTGTGGTGAGTCGCGACCTCTCAGCACACAGGCGCTGAATGGCTCTTGTTGGGCAACCATGTCGAAGAAAATCGATCGACCGTACGCCGCTTTCGCTCTGCGGATACGAGGTTGGGCCTCGGCTCGTCAGTCTTGGGGGGTACTAGTAGTATCTGACGAGATTCCAGACTGCACTCGTGAGTCAGAGCCAATCTGGGGAGATGGGCGAATGGTCGTTCGGGCCGGAAACAATCGAAAACGAGGCGGCTTTCGCTTCGACGATGGGCTTGATCCCGACGTCGAGCCCGTCGAGCGGCAAGACCTGCTCGAGCTCATGGGCGAGCGTCAGGTATCCGTCGTCGAACGGCTTGTGGGCGTGGATGGCCGTGAGCGAACAGGAGCTTCGAGGCGAGCCGGCGGCCGAAACCGACTCGAGCATCAGCTCGTGACGTTCACCGGCAGTTGGGCCGACGTCGCTCTCGACATGGTGCACTGCCCAGACGGCACCATCAACGTTTATGGCCTGGTCATGCCCGGCGACCGAGTGGATCTCGAGGCCAACCGGGACTACCTGACGAACTGCATCGCCAACTTGTGGTCGCGGCCCACCCGCAGCAATCCGGTCTCCCAACTCGGATCGTTCGAGTTCGTTGGAGTGCAACCTGGCCCGGCTGAGTTGGCCATTAGCTGTGGTGGCCATCTGTTGCTGGCCGATCTCTCGATCGAGTAGGTCTGTCGAGATGGCAGGTGATGAAGCGTGGCGCTCCCAAGTGGCCGCCCTCGAGCGTCTCACGCCGATCGACCCCACTGGTGTTACCACCGAAGCTCATGGGCTGGTCGCATTCGCTGAGATCAATGGCGACCTGTGCCTGCGAGCGCGAGCGAAGGTTGTCCTGGCCAAGCTGGCCCTGAACGACTGGGACCTGACGCTCGCGCGCTCGCTGCTCGACGACAGCTCGGCGTTGTTGTCCAGTGCAGTTGTCGAAGACGCGCTGAGCTTCAAGGTGGTTAAGGCCGAGCTGCTGTCGAAGACCCACCGTGTTGAAGCGTCGCTTGCTCTTTCAAGTGAGATCGTTCAGGAAACGGTCCATCTGATCGACGCAGGTGAGGCGGGCGAGTCGATTTTGTGGCTGTGCTGGAAGGCGACGTTCCTCAACAGCATTGGCCACCGTGATCTGGGGCACTTCGACGAGTCGTTGCAGGTGCTCGACACCCTCGACGACATACCGGTTCCGGCCGACGACGAGGTGCTGCCGGTGATGCTGCTAGCCAACCGGGCCCATGCCTTTGCCGACCTTGGCCGGCTTGCCGAAGGAGCCGAGGCGTTCGAGCGCGCCCGCGAGCAGTTCGCCAGGCTTGGCGCTGAGATCTACGAGCGTCGGGCTGCGGTGCATCTAGCCCACGTGTTGGCGCAGCAGGGCTTGTTTGGGCGGGCCCTGACCGTCATGCACGAGGCGCGCTCTCACTATGAGCATCACGATGTCGACGACGGCGACTGGAACAAGGCCGCCTACGACCTCGACTCGGCCAGGCTGGTGATGGCCGACGTCTACTTCATGATGGGGGCAACCGACAAAGCACTTGAACTCTTGTCGGCTGCAATCCCAACGGTGACGGAATGGAACAGGGCACGCGACATCCGTCGCGTGTTCATGATGTCAGCTGAGCTTGTTGCCGAATCATCACCCGAGCAAGCACGGGAGCTCCTCGAATCGCTGATCGAGCTGGCGTCGGAGCGAAACGATCGCATCGCGATGGCCAGAGTTGGCATGCGGATCTTCGAGCTCATTCCTGGTCACAAAAACCCAGCTCTGGTGGAGCTGATCACGGCAACCATCGAAGACATCGGATCAGACACCGACGTGGTTCGCCTTTCTCTGCTTCGAGCGGAACGGTGTCCGCCAGAAGAGACTCGTGAACACCTGGATCGGGCCGCAGAAGCAATTCAGCAGTGCTCAGATCCGAATCTGCTCTGGCAATTCCACTTTCGCGTTGGCAGCTTTGCCCTCGCAGAAGGCCAGCTCGAAGACGCACGCAACTCGCTCCACACCGCGGTCGGGATCCTGCGCGAGCTGTGGTCGTCAATTCCCGATGAGCGCTTGCGGTTTCGTCACCGGTCAGCGCACACCCATGTGGTCGACGAACTGACCAGGGCGCTGCTCGAGCTTGGGCTTGCCGAAGAGCTCTTCGAGCTGATCGAGCAGACCTATGCGGTCACACTGCACGAGCGCATTCATGGCATGGTGCCGCCGGCAGAATGGCCAACGGTGTGCGCTGAGCTGAGCGTGATCTATCGCGAGATGGCCGAAGCCGATCCGTCGGAGTGGCCGCAGCTGAATCTTCGGGCCATCGAGATTGAGCAAGCGAGAACGGCCGGGTCGACCTCGACAGCGGTCGTGGATCAATCCTCTGTCAAGCCTGATGCGGCGGTCCCTCCCGAGTACTGCGCCGTTTATGGCATCTGTGACGACGAGGTGTTCGCGCTGTATCGCGAGTTCGATCTTCCGCCCGTGTTGGTTCGGAATCTCACGACGCGTCAGCGCCTCGAGCGATTGCAGCTTGAGCTCGACTTGCAACGTCAGCGATGCAACGTCTCGACGTTGCAAGCGCACACCCCGCAGCTTGAAGCCATCACGAACGCGTTACTCGAAGAGCTCTTTGATCTCTTGGTTGGCCCGCCATACAGAGAGCTGGGCCTTGATCCGCAGAACCCTCCCAAGCCCGAGTGGGGCATTCAGGTTGTGTTCGTCCCGCCTCCGGGATTCGACGATCTTCCGTTCGCTGCGTTTCGGGTCGGCGGCGTGCCCCTTGTCAGCTATGCGGCGACGTGCATCGCTCCGAGCACATCACTCGCAAGCTGGGCGGGTGGCCGGGCCCGCAAAGGGCGAGCCACGCTTGCCGTCGGTATCGCGACAGACAAACTGACTTTTCCTGAACTCGAGGCCATCGAGATCGCGGAAGCCGTCGACGGTCGAGTCTTGGTTGGGTCTGAGGCAACGATCGGCAGGCTCAGTTCGCTGGTTCCGCAGTTCGACGTGGTGCACATCGCAACGCACGGCGTTGCCCGAACAGACGACCCATGGTTCAACGGCGTGCATCTCGCCGATGGTTGGCTCACCGCAACTGAGCTCAACGAGTGGGAGCTCGATGGTCAGATCATCATTCTCAGCGGATGCGACACCGGTCAGCAGTCGGCCCCTGGACACGAGCTGCTTGGTCTGCCGCGTGCGTTCCTCGCCGCTGGCGCCGGGGGAGTGATTGCTGCAACGTCAGAGCTCGACGATGAGCGTGCGGCCAGCTTCATGGTGAAGCTCCACCAGAACCTCGCGAACTCTGGCCCCGCAGAAGCACTCCGACAGACGCAAGCGGAGTTCGCGAGTGCGGGTGCCGACCTACGGCAGTGGGCGTCGATGGCGTACATCGGTGGGGCAGACCGTGTGGTTGTGCCAGCCAACAGTCGAGATCTCACGAGGTCGTCTGTAACGCCCGTGTAACGCCGTCCATCGCACAGTGCTCTCTCTACGTACGGATCTCTCCATACGTAGGGAGGGAACGCATGAGCGACGCACGGAACAAGAAGGGCAACAACGACGGGAAGACGTCTGAGCGATTGGGGCGGTGGACCGGCCTTAAACGCTTGCGGCGATCCCACCCTCGGTCGGACCAGAAGAACGCTGTGGTCGATTCGGTGGCGAAAGGGTTCTTGCTCGGCCGCTGAAGGTTGCCAGCCGAGGCAACCCTTGTTCCGACGTGTTCGTTGTCGGGATGGTGAGATTTGAACTCACGACCCCCTGCTCCCAAAGCAGGTGCGCTACCAACCTGCGCCACATCCCGGTCCCGGCCCTCTACCTTCGTGGTGAGGCCGAGGCGAAAGGGTATCCCGTTCTCTCACTTGAACGACGCACCTTTCGGAAAGCACGTGGCAACGCGGAGCGCGGGACGAGCGAAGCTCACGCGTGAGAGCCAATGTGACCGCGTCAGCAGGGCCAATGTGACCGTTACACTCCGGGCGGTGAAATCCTCAGTGGAAGCCCTCGAGGGCAACAAGGTCAAATTGGTCGTCGAAGTCGATGAGACTGAGTTCGACAAAGACGTCGATTTGGCGTTTCGGAAGCTGGCGAAAGAAGTTCGCCTTCCCGGCTTCCGCCCGGGTAAGGCACCTCGCAAAGTGCTCGAAGCCCACATCGGCACCGAGTTTGCTCGCCAGGAAGCCTTCCGCGACGGCCTGCCGAACTACTACGTCGAGGCCGTGAAAGAGCACGACGTCGATGTCATCGCTCCACCAGAGATCGACATCACAGACGGCCAAGACGCCGGCCCCGTCACATTCGACGCCGTCGTCGAAGTACGGCCGAGCGTTGAGATCGATGGCTACTCGGGTTTCGAACTCGAGATCCCTTCGCCAGCCGTTGACGATGCCGAGATCGACGAGCAGATCGAGCGCATGCTCGGTCAGTACGGCACGCTCGAAGATGCCGATCGCCCTGCCGCAGACGGCGACCGCGTCTCGATCGACATCGAAGTTCTGCACGAGGGCGAGGCCGTCGATGGCCTGACCGCAGACGACTACCTCTACCAAGTCGGCATGGGTGCCGTCGTTCCCGAGATGGACGAGAACCTCATCGGTGCCTCGGTGGGAGATGAGCTCGAATTCGAAGCGGCCCACCCCGACGAGGAAGAGGAAGAGCCGCTCCACTTCGCGATCAAGGTGAAGGCTGTCCAAGAGACGGTCTTGCCAACGCCAGACGACGACTGGGCGAAAGAGAACTCCGAGTTCGACACGCTGGCCGAGCTGCGGGAAGACCTCACCAACCGCATGTCCACCACGAAGATCAACCAGGCGATCGCGGCGCAGCGCAACGCGGCCGCCGACAAGCTCGTTGAGCTCATGAGCGACGACGACATTCCAGAAGCACTCGTCACGATGGAGTTCGAGAACCGAGTGCAAGACATGTCGATGCGGCTTCAGGCCCAGGGGCTCGACTTCGAGCAGTTCCTGCAGTTCAGCGGGCAATCTCGCGACGACGCCCTTGCCGGCTTGCGCGACCAGGCCCAGCACAGCGCCAAGCTCGACCTTGCTCTGCGAGCCC
>CALLGK010000175.1 GCA_938009905.1 uncultured Acidimicrobiales bacterium
ACTGCTGAGACCGATCCGTCGTCACCCAGTGCACCGCTCTGTCTGAAGACCTTGGTGAGCCATGCCGCATCGACCTCGTCGATCGTGCTCGGCATTCCAACGTCGATTCCAGCCACGTTCGTCATGGCCGAAACGTAGCGAGCTGCCTGTTACAGCGCCAGCTGTTGGTATCGGCTGATGTAGAGGTCGGCAAGGCGGTCCATCGACAGCGCTTCGGCCCGTTCGAAGCCGCTTTCAATCTGCCGTTCGACAGCGGGCCCCCGCTCAAGACTGTTCAGCAGTGCCTTCGCCAGTGACGTTGGGTCGCCAGTGGCAAACAGCGCAGCGTCTTGGCCATCACCGGACGTGACCCGGTAGGCCTCCAGGTCGCTGGCCACCACCGGCGTGCGGGCGGCCATCCCTTCGAGCAAGACAACGCCAAAGCTCTCGCCGCCAAGTGACGGCACACAGAACACGTCAGCAGCCCGCAAATAGCGAGCCTTGTCTGCATCGCTGATCGGGCCGAGCCACACGAGCCGGTCGTTGTCGGCGTGCGCTTCCTTGAGGGCTTCGGTCTCGGGCCCCTCTCCACCGACCCAGACCACCACGTCACTTGGCAGCTGCCGCGATGCTTCGAGCAAGACATCGAGGCCCTTGCGGGGCTCGTGCCGGGCAAGGAAGAAGACGGTCGGCGCCGGGGTCGGGCGCTCGATTGGCTCTGCACCGGCAAAGCGATTGACCTCAATGCCGTTGAACAGGATCTCGTAGCTACCGCCAAGGTGACGACGCGCCATCCCAGCAGCTTCAGCCGACACGGCGGTCTTGATGTCGATCGTTCTGGTGAGCTTGCGCAGCAGCGGACGAAGCCAGCGATACACGGCGACATCGCCGCTGGCATGGAACGTGCCGAGCAACGGCACCGGTTTCACGGTGACCGCCGTGAGCGTTGGCCCCGGCGCCAACGGCTCGTGCAGATGGAGCAGATCGAAGCGCTCATCGCGGATGGCGCCGAGCATGCGAAGTTGCGCCGGCGGGTCGGGAGCAACAGGAGCCAGCGAGCCGTTCTGGGCATACGGCATCGAGTTGCCAAGCGGTGTCACCCATGGTTCGGGTGGCAGCCCGTCGCACGGGGCCAGCACCTGCGTGGCAACGCCTTTGGCCCGCAGCGATCTCGACAGGCCCAGCACCTGGGCCTGTACCCCGCCCCACACACCGAGGCTGTAGGGGCAGATCATCCCGACACGCACGCCGCGATGCTAACCGCGTCTAGCTGCCAGATGATGCCGGCCACACCGGCTGCAACACGTGCCACTGGCCCGGTTCATCGTCAATCAGCGTCTCGAAGGCCGCCGCCATCTCTCTGGTGACGGCCGCGACGTAGTCACGGAGCCTCATGTTCGTGTCGCATTCGATGGCAGGCAGGATCTCGCAATGCGACTTATCACCGCGGAAATACACCGCCGTTGGCAGGATCGGAGCACCCGTGCGGCGGGCCAGCAGCGCTGCGCCGCCCGGCATGGTGGTGGGGGCACCGAAGAAGTCGACGTCGATTCCTGAACCGCCGATGTCGCGGTCAGACAGCAGGCATACGACGTGGCCGTCTTTGACGGCTCGAACCAGCTTGGGAAGCGCTTTGTCTCCGAGTGGCACAACGTTGACGCCGTAGGCCTCGCGAAGCTCGACAAACCACTCGTACAGATCGTCTGGCTCCAGACGTTCAACGGCGGCAGTTACTGGTTTCTGCGCCACCTTGCCAAGCCAGGCTGCGGCCCACTCCCAGCCACCGAGGTGCGGCAACACCATGATGGCGCCTGTTCCCCTGGCCTGTGCCTCAAGGATGAGCTCGTAGTTGTTCACCGAAAAGTGACGATCGATGACCTCGGGCGACAGGTACGGGAGTTGAAACGAATCGGCCCAGTACCGGCCGTAGGCCCCGAACGCTTCCCGCACGAGCTGTTCGACCTCTGCTTCTGATGCGTCTGGTCGAACCTGCGCGAGGTTCTGGCGAAGATCGTTGCCGAGCGACGGTCGGGCCGTCACAAGCCAGCGGGCGATGGTTGTCGAGAGTGGGACGACAGCGCGACGCGGAACCCGACGAGCGAGTGCAGACCCGATGCCGAAAAGTCGGCGAGGTGTTGAGGTGCTCAGCGCTTCGGCCGGCGGGCTCGAGCCCGAGCTCGGCTCGAGCGTGGCCGTTCTGTTTTGCGGGCCCGACGACGACGCACGACCTTTGCCGTTCGTGTTGTGGTGGGGCGGGGGCGACCGGCGGACGCCTGCACCCAGACCTTGTGGAACCGGAAGATGGCGGTGCCGGTGGTGAGCACAAGCATCAAGACCAACACGGGAGTGAAGAGCGACGAGATGGCGAGGCCGATTGCCATGGCGATAAAGCGCTCGGCTCGTTCCATGAGCCCGCCCTTGGCATCAAACCCGAGCGACTCGGCCTTGGCCCGCATGTAGGACACAAGCAGCGAGACGATGAGCACGGCGATGGGCAGCATCGCCATTCGAGGGTTGTCTCCGTCGAGGAAGTACCACGCTGCACCGGCGAAGATCAGACCATCGCTGAGCCGGTCGGAGACCGAGTCGAGAAAGGCACCACGGGGCCCGGCAATGCCGCCGGCCTTGGCGACGGCGCCATCGAGCGCATCGGGGATACCCGTGGCGAGCAGCAGCAGGAACGCGGTGAAGAAGCGACCAGTGGCAATGGCGACGGCACAGGCACCCGCCATGACCACACCGATTGCGGTGATGACGTCTGGGGATACACCAATGCGCTGCAGTCCGGCGCCAACGGGGGCAACCGCAGCATCAAAGGGTTTCCGGAGATTTCCGTCGAACATGGAGCTAGATGCTAGCAGTTGCAAGCACTTCAATGCGTGCAGCGCCCTTGGGCCGGCTCGCCGACCGTGGCAGCCTCAGCTGGCATCCTCGCTGGGTCGTTGGGTGCCTTTCGGCAGTCGTTCGCCGTCGACGACGTCCGACCAGTCTTCTGGGTTGTCTTCGACCAGCGCCTCGACGACATGTCCTTCAACGCCATCAACCAGCACCAGCGCACGCTTCAACGGCGGTTCTTCTGCGGAATACAGCAGGATGCGCCACGTTGGTCGGCTGAGCAACCCTCGCCAGCCCATTTGAGCCGACGCGTGCCCGACCGGGAACCCGACTTCGTTGATCGACACCTTCAAGGCATCACGTTCGTCGACATCGAGGTTCCATCCGGCCACGATGCTGTACACGCCAAAGACGGCCAAGATCGCCGCTGCCATCAGCAGGCCGTTGTTGACCAGCACGCCACTGCCTCGCACGAGGTACAAGATGACCAACCCGGCAGCGATCGCGAGATACAGGAAGCCGGGAACTCGGCGCCGATTGTTATTCGGGAAGATGTAGTCCTCGGGGTCAACCAGACCGGGCTGCAGATCGTCCGGCAACAGGTCGGTTGGCTCGGCGTCGTGTGCTGCCGCTTCGTCAGCGGTGGCGTCGCCGGAGAGCACCTCATCATCGGAACTGCGCTCCGAGTCAGTGGCGTGGCGATCCTGCTCAGACATGTCTGGGAAGGGTAGGCCGCGAGTTCAGGGAGACGGCCAGTTCGCCCTGAGTTTTGCCCAGCTGTCTGCCAGCGTCATCGGCAGAATTCTGACCTCGGCGATGGAGGTCATGAAGTTTGTATCTGCTGACCACCGGGGGACGATGTGCACATGGAGATGCTCTGGCACCGATCCCCCGCCAGCGGTGCCTTCGTTGATACCGACGTTGATGCCCTGAGGTGAGAAGGCTGCGTTCACTGCCCTGGTGGCCAACTTCACCGAGTTCCAAAGTTCGTCGTAGAGGTCGTCATCCAGATCGAGCATCGATGGTGCGGCCACGGTGGGCAGCACCATGACCGAACCGCTGGTGTAGGGGAAGACGTTGAGAATGCAGAACGTGTTGGCGCCTCGCCACACGATGTAGGTCTGTTCGTCAGGAAGACCGCTCTGCTCGATAGTCTCGAACAACGTGAGACCGTCCGCGCGCTCAAGGTTGGCGTGGGGCTCGCCGTCTGCTCCCAGCACCGGCCAGTTGGCGAGCTTCCATCCCGCTCGCAGATGGTCCATCAGGAGGGCGTTGGTTCGGACACGTTGTCTGACAACCGTTGCTCGTTCTGCTCAACAACTCGAGCTGCGAAGTCGGCGACGGGCACATCGCGCTCTGGATCTTTCGTGCCGCGCACATTGACGCCGACGGTCCCGTTGGCCACGTCGTCGTCGCCGACAACGAGGATGTATGGGACCTTCTGCATCTTGATGTTGCGGATGCGCTTCCCCAGCGGATCGTTGGCTTCAACGACTTCAACCCGCAGGTTGGCCTCGCGAAGAGTTGCCGCAACCTGGTCGGCGTAGTCCTGGTGGGTTTCGGCGACTGGAAGCACCGACACCTGAACGGGGGCCAGCCAAACCGGGAAGTTGCCGGCGAGGTGCTCAAGCAGCACGCCAAAGAATCGTTCGACCGATCCGAGCAAGGCCCGATGCAACATGATGGGGCGCTTGCGGCCGCCATCGTCGTCGACGTACTCGAGCTCGAAACGCTCGGGCAGCTGGAAGTCAGCCTGAATCGTGGAGAGCTGCCAGGAACGGCCGATCGCATCCTTCACGTCGACGTCAATCTTTGGACCGTAGAAGGCTGCGTCGCCCTCCTTCACGCCGTATTCGAGGCCGTGACGGTCGAGCGCAGCTCGCAGCGCATCGGTGGCGAGTGCCCAAATCTCGTCGGTGCCAACCGACTTCTCTGGATCGCGGGTTGAGAGGTTGAACACAAACTCGTCGAAGCCGAAGGCTCGAAGCACCGAGATGACGAAGTCGAGCAGCGATGCCACTTCATCGGCCAGTTGGTCTTCGGTGCAGTAGATGTGGCTGTCGTCTTGCGTGAAGCCGCGAATACGCATCAGGCCGTGCAGGGTTCCCGCCCGCTCATAGCGGTAGACGGTGCCCAGCTCGAACAACCGGAGCGGCAGCTCTCGATAGCTTCGCTGACCCCGATCGAAGATGAGGCAGTGCATGGGGCAGTTCATGGGCTTCGGGTAGTAGGTCCCGTTGTCCATCTCCATGGGCGGGTACATGCCGTCTGCGTAAAAATCGAGGTGGCCTGACGTTTCGAAGAGCTTTCCATTGGCCAGGTTTGGCGTGTAGACGAACTCGTAGCCGCCCTTCTCGTGGCGCTCGCGTGAGTAGTCCTCGATCAACTTCCGTACGGCGGCACCCTTTGGGTGCCACACCGCAAGGCCTCCGCCGAGGGTTGATGGGAACGACAGCAGATCGAGGTCGTTGGCCAGCTTGCGATGGTCGCGCTTGGCTGCCTCTTCGAGGTTGTGCAGATGCTTGGCAAGCTGCTTCTTGTCGGCCCATGCCGTGCCGTAGATGCGTTGCAGCATCTTGTTGTTTTCGTTGCCCCGCCAGTAGGCGCCGGCAACGCGCATGAGCTTGAACTGACCGAGGTGGCCGGTGTGGGGCACGTGGGGCCCAACGCACATATCGACGAAACTGTCGCTGTTTCGGTAGAAGCTGATGACGTCGCCGCCCGCCTCGGACGCCATTTCTGAGTCTCCGTCTCCGCCGGTGACGGCCTCGATGATGAGCCGCTTGTATTCGTGATCGGCCATGAGCTCGAGTGCTTCGGCCGCCGGTAGCTCCGAACGCACGAACGGCTGGCGGGCCTTGATGATCTCGCGCATCTTTGCGTCGATGGCGTCGAGGTCTTCATCTGAAAACGTGGCGTCTCCAGGAAGATCGAAGTCGTAGTAGAAGCCGTTTTCAATCGGCGGACCAATAGCGAACGTGGCACCCGGCCACATCTCGAGCACTGCTTGGGCCAACACGTGTGCCGTCGAGTGGCGAATCGTGTGGAGCCCTCGTTCGGAATCCGGCACGACGATTTCGACCGCGGCGCCATCGCTCAGCGACACGTCGAGGTCGACTTCAACGCCATCGACCACACCAATAAGCGCATCTTTGGCCAACCGCTTGCCGATGTCGGCGGCGAGATCAGCTGTTGTCGCGCCCTCGGGAAGGGAACGTTGCGAGCCATCAGGGAGCGTCAGTGAGATCTCAGCCACTGGCAGAGTCTAATGATCACGCAAGCTGCGACGTGGCTATTTCTGGGCCGACAGAACGAGGGCCAACTGAAGGCTGCGAGGCGTCAGCTCGTGAGCACGAGCGGACGGGTCTTGAGCACGTCGGCAGACGACTTGCGTTTGATGGTGGCCTCGGCCGCAGGAGTCGATGCGGCGACGGCCGCCGTTGCCGTTTTGGCCGGGTCGGCCTTCTTGGCGCCGGCGTAGGTGTGGTCGTATTCCTGACCGGTGAGGGCCTGGATCTCAAACATCACTTCGTCGATCAGCTCGCGGTAGACGGCTCGGTCACCGATGCGATCGGAGTAACGAGTGACGTCGATCGGTTTGCCGATCTTGACGGTTGCCTTCGTGAAGAACTTCGGTAGGGCCTGGTCTGGCGGCTGAATGTCGAGCGTGCCCAGGAGGCCAACGGGCACGATGGGTGCGCCGGTCTCGATGGCCAGGCGGGCCGCACCGGTGTGGCCCTTGTGGAGGTTGCCAGATCGACTGCGAGTGCCTTCTGGGTAGATGCCGAAGAGCCCGCCGCTCGCGAGCACGGATCGAGCAGTGTCGAGCGCCGCGGTGGCGTGGTCACCGCCCCGTCGGTCGATGGGAATCATGCCGATGGCCGGAAACAGCTTGGCCGTCTTCCAGTCGTCGAGATACTCGGCCTTGCCCACATACATGATGCCTCGAGGCAACACGGCGGGAAGCACGAACGAATCGATGACCGACAGGTGGTTGGGACACATCACGGCCGGGCCGCTCTTCGGCACGTTCTCGATGCCTTCGACCGTCACGTCGAACAACGCTCTGAACAACGGGCCAACAATCTTGCGAGCCAGCGGCTGCAGTCGGCCAATGTTGTTGGGCAGGGGCCGAGTCGGTGCGACAGTTTTGGGCGCAGCAGAAGCCGTGTCGACAAGGGCGGTCATGACCCCCCGAATCGTAGTGCATCGACGAAGGCTGGCCCAGACCGACCTCAAATGGATGACGGGTTAATCAACGCCGAGGTCGACGCCAAGCAGCGCCGCTGCGGCCCCGACGGACTCGCCTCGCTCGACGGCGGCATCGATGGCCGCAACCGCAGCCGGTGTGTCGAGATCGTTGTCGAGCGCAGCTCGGACGTCGGCGAGTGCACCGGTGCCATCGCCACCATTGGCCGCAAGCCACCGCTCAAGCCGAGCGGCCGCCTCTGGCATGATCTGCTCGTTCCATTCCCACTCGTGGCGATAGTGGTGCTTCACAATTCCGAGCCGAATCGCTCGCGTGTCGAACGTCTTGCGGAGCTCACTCACAAACACGAGGTTGCCAAGAGACTTCGACATCTTCTCGCCGTCCATACGAACCATGGCCTGGTGCATCCAGTGCCGCACAAACGGCTCACCAGTGGCGGCCTCAGACTGCGCAGCCTCACACTCGTGATGAGGGAAGATCAGATCGCTGCCGCCGCCGTGAAGGTCAATGGTGTTGACGCCAAGCTCACGTAGGGCAAGAGCCGAGCACTCCATGTGCCAGCCCGGACGCCCGGCGCTCCACAGCGATTCCCATTCTGGTTCGCCAGGGGTGGACGGTTGCCACAGCACGAAGTCGAGTGGGTTGCGCTTGCGGGGGTCTTCGTTGTTGCCGCCCCGCTCGTTGTGCAACGTGAGCATGGTGTCGTGGTCGTACCCAGACAAGCTGCCGAACTTCTCGTATGTGGTGACGTCGAAGTACACCCAGCCATCAACCTCGTAGGCGTGGCCCTTCTCGATCAGGGTGCTGTTCATCGAACGGATCTCAGCGATAGCCGACGTTGCCCGGGGCTCGCTCCAGCTTGGAATCATGCCAAGGGCAACCATGTCGTCATCGAAGCGAGCGGTTTC
>CALLGK010000176.1 GCA_938009905.1 uncultured Acidimicrobiales bacterium
TGCCTGGCCCGAAACCCAGCCCTCGTTTACGGACGCATGACCGGGTGGGGGCAAGACGGTCCGTTGGCCGACCAAGCTGGCTTCGACCTGAGCTACATCTCACTTACCGGCGTGGCCCACGCGGTCGGCACACCAGAGCAACCACTGCCGCCACTGATCCTTGGCGGCGACTTCGGAGGCGGGGGCACTTTTCTTGCGTTGGGCATGTTGGCCGGAATCATGTCGGCTCGCCAAACAGGGGAGGGGCAGGTGGTCGACGCAGCGATGGTAGACGGCTCAGCGAGCCTCATGTCGTATATGTATGGCGGACTCCCAACCGGGTTCTGGCGCAATGAGCGAGGCACCAACACCGTCGACGGCGGCCACTGGCTCTATCGCATGTATCGCTGTGCGGACGACAAGTTCATCTCGGTCGCCTGCCTGAGCCCCCGGCAATACGTCAACCTCGAGGCGGCGGTTGGTCTCGACCCAGACGAGTTCGGATTCCACCGGCCCCGCACCGATTGGCCGGCGCTGGCCGAGAAGATGGCAGCGATCGTGATGACCAAGACCCGCGATGAATGGGTGACCCTCGTCGAAGGCAAGAACGCCTGCATTCAGCCCGTGCTCGACATGACGGAAGCCCCTCACCATCCGCACATCGTCGCCAGGCAGACCTTTGTCGAACACGGTGGGGTGACCCAGCCGGCTCCCGCTCCACGGTTTCGCGGCACACCAACCGAGATCGTGCGTCAACCGCCTGAACACGGCGAACACACCGACGAGGTACTGGCGGAGTTCGGATTCTCGGCGAGCGAGATCGCAGCACTTCGGCAGGCGCAGGTGATCACCAACGCCGAAGACACGTAGCGTCTGGCGCTGGCGCGCCAGCGCGTATCAAGACGACGCGCTTGTCGAATTCTTGCCAGAGGCTTTCGCGTTCTCTTGCGAACCCATCGAGATTTCTTGCCATTGCTTGTTGACCCTGCAGCTATCCCCCCAACTGCAAGGAGCGTGCGATGACGCCGAACGAAGAGAGCCCAGCCAGCAAGCCGACGACAAGTGAAGAGAGCCCAAGCAAGCCTCGCGGTGTGCCTCGGCCGTCACGACGTGCGCTCCTCGGTGGCTTGGGTGTCGGAGCGGCAGCCGCCATCAGTTCTCCTGCGCTCGCCGCTGCGGCCGAACGAGGTCGACGACGTGACCGTGATGGAGGACGAGATGAGGCTCCGGACGGTCGGGGCACTCGGGATGGCCGAGGGCGGTCGTCAGACGATGGTCCTGACCGGTTCAGCCGCATGTTCGATGACTCGCCAGCATTCGCGGAGGCTGACGACGAGCTTCGAGAGATGCTCGCCGAGCTCGGCAAGCCAGGAGGCATCTTGGACGCTGCCGACCCGCTCGACGTTGGTCCGATCCGCCTCATCACCGAACCTGAGCTGAGTCCTGACAACCCAGACAACCTCGACCACACTGCCGGTACAACCTTCCTTGGTCAGTTCCTCGACCACGACATCACGAGCGATGCCGGCTCGACACTTGGCCGCCCGACATCGGTTCGACGCAGCACGAATCTTCGATCGGCCAAGCTCGATCTCGACACCGTGTATGGCGGCGGCCCGGGCGAGACACGAGAGCTCTACACCGACGACGACCCATTCCAGCTGCGGGTTGAGTCGGGCGGCAGGTTTGAAGACTTGCCTCGCAACGAGGAGGGCACCGCAATCATTGGCGATCCTCGAAACGACGAGAACCTCATGATCTCGGGCCTTCATGCTGCGTTTCTGCTCTTTCACAACGCGGTGCTCAGCAGGGTGCGAGCCGCAGGAGTCGATGACGAAGCAGCCTTCGGAGAAGCTCAGCGGGTTGTTCGCTGGCACTACCAGTGGATCGTGCTCCATGAGTTTCTTCCTCAGATCGTCGGACAGGAGATGGTCGACGATGTGCTGGCTAGAGGCCCGCAGTTCTACGACGAACGTCGAGCTCGGATACCGGTGGAGTTTCAAACGGCTGCCTACCGCTTCGGGCATTCGATGGTTCGGCCGTCTTACCGAGCGAACCTTGCTGGCGATAATGGCGACCCGTTCTTTGCGTTCGTCTTCAACCCAGACACGCTGACGCAAGAGGCAGGCGGCGCACCCGATCCTGATGACCTGTCTGGCGGGCATCGGGCCGCACGGCGCTTCGTTGGCTGGCAGACCTTCTTCGACTTTGAAGACGGTGAGGCCAAGCCCAATAAGCGCATCGACACCAAGCTGTCGACTCCGCTGTTTCAGCTGCCGATGGGCACGATCTCTAATTCACGAGGCGAGCCGATCGGCCCAACGTCGTTGGCCACTCGCAACCTGCTCCGCCATGTACCTGGGGGATTCCGTCTGGTCAGCGGGTCGCCGAATTGATGGGCGTAGCGCCGCTGGCCGACGGCGATCTCCTCGACATCAACGATGTGGCTCCCCGGCTGCGGGGCAACACACCGCTGTGGCTGTACATCTTGCGTGAAGCTGAGGTCGCGGCTGATGGCCTACGCCTCGGGCCAGCGGGCGGTCGTATCGTTGCTGAAGTGTTCATCGGACTGCTCCGCATGGACAGCGAGAGTCAGCTCAGCGCTGAGCCAGGTTGGCGACCCGTTCTGCCGTCACGGGCCGGCGGCGGCGATTTCCGAATGGTCGACTTGCTCATCGAGGCAGGCGTCGACCCGGAGACTCGCGGGGAGTAGACCGAACCTCAGAGGTTCGCCTCAAGGAACGAACCAATGGTTGCGATCGCCTCCTGGAGGTGGTCGCGGCCGTTTGGTCCGGTGTAGTAGTGCGTGGCTCCCTCAACAACGTGCAACTGCTTACGGTCGTGACCGATCGACTCGAAGAGCCGGGACGTGTGGCTCGGCGTGCAGGCGTCATCAGCGGTGTTGCCGATCACAAGCGCTGGTACCGAGATGGCCGCCCCGGATGCTCTGGCGTCGCACCGAGCATCGTCGTAGCTCCACTGGCTGAGCCAGCTGCGCAGCGTCGAGAACCGAGCGAGACCAACGGGCCCGTCGTTGACGATCTTTGGATCGCCCAGGTAGCAGGTGCCGGCCTGGCGGTCGCTCGGCTCGATGGTTGGGTCGAGCCAACGCGGGTCGGCCATGGTGCCGTGCACGGTGAACGCGAGCTCCCGATTCGGGTCATCCGAGGCCCGAATCTGCGCCAACTCGTCTTTGACCCACGCCGTGATGCGACGGTTTCGAGCAATCTGTGCGGCCCGAAAAGTCTCCAGAAAGTCAGCCGAGTACGGCGGTTGGTTGGGGTTGGCCGGGTCGTACAAGTTGAGCTCGGGGTCTCGCACGCCCGGTTGGTTCTCGTCGTGGATCGATGGATCGATCCATTCGGTGAAGATCTGGTGGCGGCTGACATGCGCGGCCAACATCATCACTGCATCGGCGGGAGGCATGCGGGCTGCGTCAACGACGTAGGCATCACCGGCGGCTGTGTCTGAGATGCCAACGCCCGCCTCGGCGAGAGCCTGGTACCACATCGACAGCGAGCCACCGCCTGACCAACCAGCCAGCACGATCTTCGAGTAACCAAGCCGCTCCTTGGCATCGACAATGGCCTCGCCTAGATCGCACGCCACCTTCTCCATCGTGAGGGCGTAGTCGGCTCCCCGGTAGCGAGAGTTGGCCCACAGCACGTGATGGCCAGCGCGGGCCAAGCCACGCACCATCGGCAGATACATGCCACCGCCAACCGGGTGCATGAACACAATGAGGGTGTCTGCGGGTGTGTCGATCGGTCGGATCAGATGGCAGTCGAGTCCGACAACCGCACCGCCTCCGCCGTACACATCGCTGTAGGTGGCGTTCTCGGTAAAGCCAACGGCATACGCGATTCGCTCGCAGCCCTTTGGCGTACCGGGGTGCACGATGTGTTCAGCCATGTTGCCCTCTCGCATAGTTGGACAGTGCAGAACCTAGTGCGCGATGGGAACCGAACGAACCGTCTACAGGTACTCCGTTGCGAGCAGTTGGTCGTACTGGCCGATCTCGAACGTTTGGACCTCCGCCTGAATACGCGCAAGTCTGCGCACTTTCTCATACGACGCGAGTTCGATGGCAGCCTCGGCCATCGTGACGCCACCGACATGGTGGGCTCGCATGAGCGTGAGCCACTGTTGTCCTTGCTCCATCCCTTCAGCGAGTGAAAGTCCTCGGAGCTCGTCATCCGTTGCCAGCCCCGGCATCGCTGCAAGTGGCAGACCGGCTCCGTCGTTCATGCCCATCCAGCCCATGGCCGTCTCGGGCTCAGTAGTCGGCTGCCCCCAGTCGGCAAGCCATGCCCGCATCATGCCGACCTCGATTGCTTGGTTGCGGAGCACCTCCGCGGCTGCCGCTTGCACCGCATCTCCGGTTCCGCGTCCGAGTATTCGCTCGCACATCACGAGCGCCTGCACGTGATGTGCAGTCATGTCGTGGCAGAACCCGACATCGGGCGTTTGCGCCGTGAGGGGTGTCGACGTGGCGGCGTCTGCCTCAGCGGCGCGGGGTGACCAGATCGCCCCCGCTGCCAGAGCAGCTGACCCGACAGCAGCGCTGTTGAGGAACTGGCGACGACTCCTCATTCCTCGCGTCCTTCGCTCTCTAGCTGCTCGCCTTCTGGTCGCTCGGGGCGCTCAGCTTCGTCGACTTCGCCGTGGTAGCAGCCCAGCACGTAGGGGAAGGTGTCGGTGGTGTAGTAGCCGTAGTTGCCGTTCTGGTCGATGCGGCCGTTGCATTGGTCGAGGTCGCCCGAGCCTTCGACATAGCTGTGAGCGGACCAGGTGTCGCTAGCAAACAGGGATGCGTCCGTGAGTTCCCACGACGATGTGTATTGATCGTTGCCGGTGTAGATCGGGTAGCCATCGAAGGCGTAGCCGAAGAGTTGTGGGCCGGAAGCCGCCTCAACGGGTGTGAAGATGCAGTCGGTCGCATCGCTCGTTGAGAAGAGATGGAGATGGAATCCGGTTGGGCCGTTGTGACTCCCGCACTCGCTCAGCCCACCACCGAGTGAAAGAACGTCGCCCCCGGTTCCCTCCGTTGGTCCGTAGATCGGAACACCGTTCAGCGCCACCGCAACCGGCCCGAGACGGGCGACATCGCTCGGCTCGTCAGCAATGACCGGCGTCGCGGGAATCGTGAATGTATGGTCCTGAGCTCGGGGATCACCGGGGCTGGTCCCGATATAGGTGTAGTCAGGAATGCCGTTTGAGGTCACGACGATCGAGTCGCCGTTGCAGACCGCTTCAGACACCGGATCGGCCAGATTGGCGTTAACCGAACCATTGGTCGCAAAGGATGCGGCGACGGCGTCGCAATCAAGGCCGCTAGCCGTGTTCTCCTCTGGTTCTGAGACCTCTGGTGGTTCTGAGACTTGTGCCGGTTCTGAGATTTCGGCTGATTCTGAGGTTGTCGTGCTCTCGACTGTCTCGCTCAGTTCGCTACTGCACGCCGTGGTGAGAAGGAGAAGCGAGAACGGAAGCGCGGCGAATCGTTTCGTGAAGAGTGGATGTTGCATCGTGTGAGTGTTCGCACACGACGACCGCAAACTGCATCGACTTTGTCAAGATCTTGACAAGATGCAGTGGAGGGCAGAGCTAGTCGCCCGAATCGTGGCCTGCGGTTGCCTCTTCAAGAATCGGACGAGCTGCTCGCAGGGCGTCGATCGCTGCAGGTATGCCGCAGTAGGGGGCAGCGTGCATGAGAGCCTCTTCGATCTCGAACGGCTCAAGTCCGTTGTTCAACGCGCCCTTCACATGAAGGCCGAGTTCGTGCGGGCGATTGAGCGCCGTCAGCATGGCCAGGTTCAGCAAGCTCCGATCACGCAACGAGAGTTGGTCCCGTGTCCAGACAGAACCCCATGCGAATCCAGCAACGAGTTCCTGGAAGGCGTGCGCAGCTTCGGTCTTTGGCGCGCTGACGGAATCGACGTATTCATCGCCCAGCACTTGTCGGCGAACGGCCTGACCATTTGCAACTCTGTCGATGGGGCCGGTCGGTTCGAACGTCATGTGGTTCTCCAGAGGAAGGGTCGTGCGTCTTGTTAGTCGTCAGTATCGACGGTTCCATCTTCGAGGTAGTCGATATGGGGAACCGGTTCGACCGATGTGCGAACGACGCCAACGAGGTTGGCCGCGATTCGTCGCAAGAACCGGTAGTAGATGGCAAGAGGTACCACCTCTCGGCCCGGCTCGTCTGATGTCATGAAGCCGTCGATCTTGGCCTGGTAATCGTCGACGACGGCATTCACCCGTCCGGCGTAATCGTCGATCGTCGCAGTGTCCGGATCGCTCGCTCCCAGAAGCTCAGCGGCTTCGGCAAACAAGGTCGACAACACCTGGCGTTCGGCCAGTCGGCCCTCGGCTCCCGGTCCGTCGGCAAGGGAAACCCCGTTGACCGCGAGCTCAAGAATGTTCTTGGCCTGGTCACCGATGCGTTCGATCTTCTTGAGGAGCAGTGTGAAGCCGAGCACCGAGCCGATCTCGGTCGTGCCCTGCACAGTGATGTGCACGACCAGTTCACTGCGCAGCTCTTGTTCGGTGAGGTTGATCCGCTGGTCGGTTTCGTAGATGTCTTGGGCGACCGTGTCAGGCGACGCATCGGTGAGTAGCGCCATGGTGGCGAGATCAAACGAATGTCTGGCGTCGTTGAGCATCCCGACGGACTTGGACACGATGTGGTCGAAATCCCCGTCTCCGGATCCGCCCTTGAAGAATGCGAGAACCATGTGGTGCCTTTCAGCCGAGCGTCACGACGCCGATGAGTGGAAGCCCAATGAAGACGAAACCAACGTAGGCCACGGCCATTGTCCGGCGCTCGACAGCGACGTCGGCGAGACGCTCCGCTGCCACGACCGGCATGTTGCGGGCGAGGGGGATGACGTACAGCAGCACGATACCCATGACGTTGAACGTCGAATGGGCGAGAGCGACCGTCAGCGATTCGGGGCTCGATGCGGCAAGTGAGGCCAAGAGCGCGGTGATGGTTGTGCCGACGTTGGCCCCAAGCGTGACCGGGTAGGCGTTTCGCAACGTGACCACGCCAGCGCCGGCCAGCGGAATCAAGATCGACGTCGTGATACTCGACGACTGAACGGCGATGGTGATCACGAGGCCGAGCAGCAGGGCGACCATGCCTCCGCCGCGGCTCAGCATGGCGTTCACCGATCGCTCGACACGGTCGGCGACGAGTTCACGCATGTTGCGGGTGATCAGCGTGAGGGCGAGCAGGATGATCACGAGGCCGGTGAGCACCATGAGCACGCCTTGCACGTTGCCCGACGTGCCAACGGTTTCCCAGAAGTCTTTGAGCCCGTTGACCGGCGCTTTGACCCACGCCTTCACGGGGCTCTTCCACTCGGTGCCAGCCGAGCCGACAAGCTGTTCGCTTATCCACTCTGCGGTGCTGCTGATGACGCCAAAGACCAGTTCGATCGGCAACAGCACGATCACGGCAAGCACGTTGAAGAAATCGTGGACGGTGGCGGCAGCGAAAGCTCGACGGAACTCGTTTGACTGCCGAATGTGGCCGAGCGACACCAACGTGTTCGTGACCGTGGTGCCGATATTGGCTCCCATCACCATGGGCACCGCGTCGTCAACGCCAAGCGCGCCCGACGCCACCAACCCAACAATCACCGACGTTGAAGCCGATGACGATTGCACGAGGACGGTGCCCAAGATGCCAATGCAGAGAGCGGCAATTGGATTGCTGGCTGTCGAGAACAATCGCTCCTGCGTGTCCTCGCCCATGATCTTGATGCCGGCCTCGAGGGACGACACACCGACCAGGAAAAAGTAGATCAGCCCAACAACGATCGCTGAGCGGATCGGGCCAGGAATATCGAGTTCGCGAAGTTTGCGGGTAACCACGGCGGGCAGAACATAACCGACCGTTCCTCACCAGGCCAGTGGTTCGGCGATTCGCTAGCTCATCTCGGCATTGACCGCCCTGACGAGGTCAAGAAGGCGGGCCAACTGATCGAGCCGGTCGCTCGTTGTGTCACCGTTGAGTCCAACTCGAATGGTGTCGACCCCCGCATCGCGATACTTCCGAAGACGCTCGGTTATAGCGGCTTCGTCCCCGACGAGATTCGTGTGAAGCCCGAGTTCGATGGGTACGGCTTGGCCCGCGGCCTCTTTGTCGCCGGCTTCCCACAGCCGCTTCACTTCGGCAATGCCTTCTGCGAAGCCTTGCCGAGCAAACGCGTGGTTGTAGAAGTTGGTGGATGACGAGCCCATCGCCCCGATCGTGAACGCGTAGCCCGCGGCGTGGCGGCGGCCAGCGGCCTCGATGTCGTCCGTGAACTCAAGACCGGCGGCCACGGTGATTTCGACGTCATCGAGTGAGCGCCCCTCGGCCTCAGCACCCTCACGAATCGGATCGATATAGGCGTCGGCGGTTTCGGGCATGAAGGCCGTACCAATCCATCCGTCAGACTTCGCACCGGTGAGCTTGAGATTCGCGGGTCCCATGGACGCGATGTAGATCGGGACATCTCCCTCAGCGACCGGCGACCGCAGTGAGCGACCCTGACTGTCTGGCAGGGGCAGTTGGTGGACCTTGCCGTCGTAGCTCACCCGCTCGCCAGACACGACCGCTTTGATGATGTCGATGGTCTCGCTCGTTCGGGTCACGGGTTTGTCGAATGGAATTCCGTGCCAGCCCTCCATCACCTGTGGCCCGCTCGTGCCGATGCCGAGGATGAAGCGACCGTCTGACATCTTCTGCATTGCCAACGCCGACATCGCCAGCATCGCAGGGGAGCGAGCCCCCAGCTGGACGATGCCGGTCGCCAATCTCACCCGATCGGTGATGGCTGCGATGTAGGCGAGCGGCGTCAACGCGTCGTACATCCACGCTTCGGGCGCCCAAACCGAGTCGACGCCCAACTGCTCGGCATCACGCATCGAGTCGAGCGCGGCCGGGTCGGCGTTGCCCGCCATGATTCCGATCTTGAGCGTCATGGTTTGCTAGTCAATCAGGCGACCAATTGGGGTTCCAGTTGGGCTCGGCGATGTGCCACAGGCCGGTTGCTTGCAGCCAGGTCTTGTGTCGATGGCATGGTCGACAGAGCATTTGCCCGTTGGTGGTGTGGGTTGGTCCGCCTCGGCTGTGGGGTGTGATGTGGTCGGCTTCGAGGTTGTTGTTGGCTGGTTGTCGTGCGCAGCCCGGGCCTCGACAGTGTTTGTCTCGCGCCAGCATGGCGAGCCGTTGCGACGGTGTGAACAGCCGGGCCGGGCTCGAGAGCGAGGCTGAGCGATCCCGAGCGTCGAGGGTGACTCGTTCGACGTGAGTGGCGAGAGCGCACCACAGTGCGAAGGCCGGGGCGAGTCGGGTGCCGCCTAGCGTCGAGCAGCGGTGGACCTCTGCATCAGTCTGGCGGTCACGCTTTGGCGGCCGAGCTGGCTTGTCCGATTGAGAACCCTGTCGTTGGGAACCTTGCGGTTGAGAACTCTGTGGTTGTGGGCCCTGCGGAGCGGTGAATCGGATGCCGCCGTTGCGGGAGGCGGCTTGTGCGGCCCACATGAGAGTGGCGAGATCGACGGTGACGATGACTCGGACCGAGGCACCGGGGTCGTCAGGGCCGGACTCGTCGGTCGATGCGGCAGCGCCGGCTCTGATGAGAATCATCATCGCGTCGTGGCGGCGCATGTCGTTGGTGCGGGCCAGGTGGGCAGTGGTGACGTCGTCTGGGTTGCGTCCCGCGGCTTCGAAGGCGGCGCGAGCGTCTGCCCATTCTTGTTCGAGGAGGCGGTCGAACACGGGCTGGGTGCAAGCCATGAACTGTTCGAGCATGAACTGCGTAGTGTCAACCTGAATCAGTGCGTTGCCGCCGACGCCTTTCGACCACGTCACCCGGCGCTTGTCTGCCCCCGGGTCGAGATCGGCCGGATCCCGAGGGTCGACGATTTCGGTCCAGTTCGTGACACGGTGTTCGAATTCGGCCCACGAGAGAGATTCGGCTTGTGTGACCAACCACTCTTGATCGTCGATGACGGCGTTGCGGAGGTGCGTGCGACGAAACAGGCGAGAAAGCAATCGAGCGTGCTCAATCGTGATGCGGGACGTGGCCAGTGCTTTCCAAACGTGGGGGAGCGAGGTGAGATCGGCGGCGAGGTTGAGCTCTGCCCCCGTGTGACGTCCGTTCATCTGGCGGTTGTGGGCGCGGGCGGTGGAGGCTGTTCGGTAGGTGGGCCGGTAGAGGCGGCGGCGTTCGTATTCTGCGAGTCGGGCCGACTTGGCTGCGGCGAGTCGCGCTTCGGCCTGGTCGAACACATCGAGCTCGGCCTGAAGATCGTCGTCGCTCAGGGCATCGACATCGGCATGAGCGAGGTCAGAGGCGACCCAATCGAGCGCCACGATGGGGGCAAGAACGTCGTCCACCGCTTGGGCGGCCAGAGCTTCGTATTCGGCGAGGGTGAGGTCGGCCGCTTCGATGATGCCGTTGACAAATTCGATGTCTTGGATACTCGAATCGAGCACGTTCCCTCGCACCTCCCTCAGCACTGCCAATGCCTCAGCACATTCGCTTTGTCCCGGTCTCTCGCACCCGCAACAGCGTTGGTGGAGGAATGGTCCGGGGCACTCTCGGACTGGTGGAACCCGAAGGTTCGAGTGACTCTAGACTATCGAACATACGTTCGCTTGACAACCCCCCGCGCAAAAGAATTTCCTTCGCTGGAGCGCCACACAGCCACCGTGTTGCAAGCAGGGCCTCGACACCACCAATGGGTGGGGGCCGAGATGGTCAGCCGTAGACGGCGTGTGTGCAGAAGGCGTGAAAGACTGCCACGGTGACCGATCTGATTAGCCGTCATCACGCCGTCATGGGCGCCGGAAGTCCGATGTTCTACGACGAGCCGGTGCAGCTGGCGAAGGGCGAAGGGGTCTGGCTCGAGTCGGTCGATGGCACCCGCTACCTCGATCTCTACAACAACGTTCCGTGTGTTGGCCACGCCAATCCTCGGGTGGCGAAGGCGATCGCTGATCAGGCAGCCATCTTGCAGGTGCACAGTCGGTATCTGCACGAGTCAGTCGTCGACTACGCAGAGCGACTGCTCGGCCTTCACCACGACGGCATCGAGTCGATGATCATGGCGTGCAGCGGTACAGAGGCAACCGAGATGGCCTTGACGATGGCTCGCCTCGTCACCGGCAAGCGAGGGCTGATCTGCACCGATGCGACCTACCACGGCAACTCGTCGTTGGTCGGTCGCATGAGCTGGTTGCCGTATGGCCAAGATCGCAGCGGCGTGAAGTCGATTCATACGCCGCAGACCTATCGCCCGATGGCCGCCGGACACGAAGGTCACGCCTTGAGCGAGGACGAACTGTGTCAGCTTCACCTCGACGAGCTCGAGGCGCTGATTGCCGAGATGGAAGCAGACGGCGGGTTCGCCGGCCTTATGTTGTGCACCATTCTTGCCAACGAGGGCCTGCCGAATCCGCCAGCGGACTGGATTCAGAAGGCAACGGCGACGGTGCACGATGCGGGCGGCGTCGTGATCGGTGACGAGGTGCAAGCCGGGTTCGGCCGCAGCGGCGCTTGGTGGGGCTACGAAAAGATGGGCTTCGTGCCAGACATCGTGTGCATGGGCAAGCCCATGGGTAACGGCATGCCGGTATCTGCGGTCGCATCGAGTCACGAGGTGATCTCGGCGTTCCGACAGCAGATGCGCTACTTCAACACGTTCGCAAGCAGCCCGTTGCAGGCCGCGGCGGGCATGGCGGTGATTGACGAGATCGTCGATCGTGATCTGGTCAACCAGGTGCAGCAGGTTGGGGATTGGTTGCAAGACCAATTGCGAGCACTACAGCCAGATCATGCAGCGATGGGCGACGTGCGAGGCGTTGGCCTGTTCATTGGCATCGACTGGGTCACACCGGGCACGACGAACCCCGACGTCGACGGAGCGGCCCGCATGGTCGAGGCCCTGAAAGACCGTGGCGTCCTTCTCGGCAAGGCCGGTCAGTACGGCAACGTGCTCAAAATCAGGCCGCCGCTAGTCTTTGAACAAGAGCATGCCCAGATCTTCCTGGATGCATTCGTTGATGCTGTTGCTGACGTGGCTGTCGACGCGGCCAACGCATGACAGGCAACGATGAGCTCAGCGCGGAACTGAGCGCAGCAGCCACGAGCATTGCGCCCGCGTTTGGTATCAACCTGGCGTCTGTCAAGCTCCTGTCCCACAGCGAAAACGTGGTGCTCGCCCTTACCGACGACGATGGTGAGCGGTATGCCATGCGGCTGCATCGGCCTGGCTACAACACGGTCGATGAGATGGAGTCAGAGGTCGAGTTTGTCGAGTCGCTGCGACGGTTCGGCGTGCCTGTGCCGCGCTGTATTGCGACCGAATCAGGTGGCCACTACACGCCGGTTGACGTCGGCGGAACGCCACATCAGGTTGGGGTGATCGGATGGGTCGAGGGCTCCTCGCTCGGTGGGCCGCTTGACGGTGGTGGTCCTGGCATCGTTGAGCACTATCGAGTGATCGGCGAACTCGCAGCGCAGATCAGAGCTCACAACGCAACCTGGGAGCCCTCGGAGCGCTTCACGAGGCGGCGGTGGGACGCAGACGGACTGGTCGGCGAGGCGCCGGTCTGGGACCGATTCTGGGAGGTTGACCAACTGAATCCGGAGCAACGGGCGCTGTTCACCGAAGCAAGAGAGTTCCTTGTCGGCGTGCTGGGTTCGTTGCCAACCAACGACGATCACTTTGGCCTGATCCATTCCGACCTGCACCTCGGCAACGTCATGGCCAACGGCAGCGATCTTACGGTGATCGACTTTGACGACGCAGGGTATGGATGGTTCGTGCATGAGCTCGCTGTTGCGCTCCATCCGATGCTCGGTGAACCAGAAGAGGCCGCGGCACGGGCAGCGATGCTGGAGGGCTACCGGTCGGTCCACGAGTTCAGCCCTGGTGAGGAGGCATTGATCGATGTGTTCTTGGCCATGCGCAGCCTGATGATCGTCGGCTGGCTGGCGGCAAGACCGGAAGTGCCGGTCTATGCCCGCTTCGATGAGGTGCTGGCCGAGATCGAGCAGCACATTCGAGCGTTCTTGGACTCGATCTAAGCCGTGAATAGGTGGTAAGCCAGCGCAATGGCCGCCGTTGACGAAGCATCGATCCGAGCGCAGGTTCTCGAGTGGTTTCACGAGGCTTGGGACCCTGATCTCTCGCTGGTCGAGTGGCGCACAAGACTGCTCGAATCCGGCTGGGCCGTGCCGTCGTGGTCGACCGAGTGGTTCGGCAAAGATCTTCCGGCGTGGACCGATCGAGTGGCCCACTCCGCGATTCGCGAAGCCGGAGGAGTGGCTCTACCGCTTGGAACGGGGGCCGGTCTCGCTGCGCCCACCGTGTACGAAAACGGATCTGACGAGCTCAAGAGCCGGGTGTTGGGTCCGGCCCTCACAGGCGACAAGACGTGGTGCCAGCTGTTCAGCGAGCCA
The DNA here is from genome assembly GCA_938009905.1 of uncultured Acidimicrobiales bacterium. Taxonomy (GTDB): domain Bacteria; phylum Actinomycetota; class Acidimicrobiia; order Acidimicrobiales; family SZUA-35; genus CALEWY01. The sequence continues at coordinate 13,443 of CALLGK010000176.1, forward strand.
GGTGCTGGGTCTGACCTTGCCGGGATGAAGGCAACGGCGACCCGTGACGGCGACACGTGGATTGTCAACGGCCAGAAGGTGTGGAACACCAGCGCCGATCACGCCGACATGGCGATTCTCGTCGCCCGCACCGATTGGGACGAGGTCAAGCACGCTGGCATCACCTACTTCGTGATCGATATGCATCAGCCAGGTGTCGAGGTTCGGCCGATCGAGCAGATGAACTACCACCACTCGTTCATGGAGGTGTTCCTAGCCGATGCCGAGGTGCCGCACGCCAACGTGGTCGGTGAAGTCGGTGGTGGCTGGCGAGTGGCCCGAGCAACCCTTGCTCACGAACGCAGCTATGGCGCTTCCCGAAGCGTCAAGTTCGCGCAGGGTGCGACGGGACGGATCATAGACGAGGCCAAGGTCGAGTTCGCCGAATACAACAAGACCTACGAGTGGTATCCGCAGCGCCAGGGCCGGCCCGATCTTCTGCCTGGCCGCGTCGCGGCTCACAACAAGACCGATGACCGTGTTGTTCGCAACGAGATGATGCGACTCGAGGGCTTCCGCAAGGCCAACGAGTGGACCGCGCTGCGAGCAAAGACTGCCCGAGCCTTGGGTCGCCCTCCCGGTTCGGAAGGCTCGATCGGCAAGCTGGCCACCTCGGAGGTGGCCCGGCGATCGAATGCGCTTCACACGAAAATCGCAGGCGCTCACGGCATGTTGAAAGAGACAGACGATCCGCTTGGCGAAGTTATCGCCGAGGTGTTGGTGTCGACCCCAGCACAATCGATCGCCGGCGGCACAGACGAGATTCAGCACAACATCATCGGTGAGAACATCTTGGGCTTGCCCAAAGAGCCAGCCGCCGATCGGGGCGTTCCCTATCGAGAGGTTGGCAAGTGACCAGCACCGAAATCCCAGAGAGTCACGTCGAGCTGGTGTCCGCCCCGAATGCGTGTGTGATTACGACCTTGGCCCCGAGCGGTCTGCCGCAATCGACGGGCATGTGGTTTCTGCTCGACGAGGGCCAGATCAAGTTCTCGTTGCTCGAGCACCGCAAGAAGTACCGCAACCTGCGGGCCAATTCGGCGTGCACGTTCTTCTTGATGAACCCGAAGAACATGGGCCAAACCGTCGAGGTGCGGGGCACCGTCTCGTTCAAGCGAGACGACGACAAGGCGTTTGTGGGTCGTGTCCGATCGCAATACGGGGCAGCCGGTCCGCCAAGTGATGGACCGGGCGATCAGCGCTGGATACTCACCATTGAACCAACCCGCATCAACACCACCGGCTAGAACTCGACCACCGGCTAGAACTCGGCCACGGGCCAGCAGCAACAGGGGAACAGAATCATGGAAGTCAATCCGATCGAACTATCCGAGGCGATGGCGTGGGCCGCTGACGTTCGAGGCGGCACGCTCATCACGCTGCGCAAAGACGGCAGACCACAGTCGTCAGACGTGCACCACGCCGTTGTCGACGACACCATCGTGTTCTCGGTGCTGCCCAACCGGGCGAAGGTCTACAACGTCGAGCGCGACAACCGAGTCGTGTACCACGTGAGCCACGAGGGCAGCTACGTCAGCTTTGACTCCACGGCAGAGGTCAGCCCGATCCCAACCGAGACACACGGCCCAGCAATGGACGTGTTGATCGACGCCTACCGGGCCGCCGCCAAGAAGGAACATCCCGACTGGGACGAGTTTCGAGAGGCCATGGTGCGTGAGCGGCGCCGCGTGATCATCGTGAAACCAGCGAGCGCCATCGGCCTGATCAACCCGGTGTGGAGGTAGGGGCATGGGGGAACCAACGAGCGGCACCGTTCTCGTCGACCAACCAGCCGAAGGTGTCACCCGTCTCACGCTCAATCGACCAGACAAGCTGAATGCGCTCACCCTCGAGCTGGTCAACGATCTGCACTCGGCGCTCGACGACGTCGACAACGATCACGACTGTCGAGCGGTGATTCTCACGGGGGCGGGCAAAGGGTTCTGCGCCGGTCTCGACCTCAACGGGTTCGGTACCGTCGAGGGCACCGAGGAGCTCGGGCGGGTGCAGCAGGGCATGCACACCCAGCAGCTCATTGCCGATGTGGTGCACCACATGCGAGCGGTGCGACAGCCCATCATCTCTGCCATCAACGGCGCGGCGGCGGGTGGAGGCTTTGCGTTCGCATGCGCCAGCGACATTCGCTACGCGGGCCAGAGCGCCAAGTTCGGAACCGCCTTCGTCCGTCTCGGACTCTCGGGGTGCGACATTGGCGTGAGCTGGATGCTGCCCCGGCTCATCGGCGCCAGTCGAGCGTGGGAGCTACTGCTGACCGGCCGAGTCTTCGATGCCGATGAGGCTGATCGCATTGGTTTGGTGAGTCGAGTGGTGCCCGACGATGCGCTCACCGACACCGTGCTCGGGGTGGCAGCAGAGATTGCCGCCAACAGCCCATTCGGCGTCTGGATGACCAAGGAAGCGATGTGGTCAAACCTCGAGATCCCAAGCCTGCGAGCCGGCATTGATCTCGAGAACCGAAATCAGATCATGGCCAGCCAAACCGCCGATGCAAAGCTCGGCATGAGCGGCATGCCGGGCCAAGCTCGCGAGTGGACCAACCGCTAGCAGGGGTAAGAGCGTGGACGTGAACAGCAACGGGCACGTGTGCTTGTCGTTCGACTTTGACGGGCCATCCCTTTGGATCATGCGCAAGATGACGGGGCCCACCACCATCTCTCGAGGTGAGTTCGGCGCCGTGGCGGTACCGCGCATTCTCAAGATGTTGGCGGCCCGCAGCATCCCCTCGACGTTCTTCATTCCCGGGCACACGATCGAGACGTATCCCGATGTGTGTCGCATGGTCGTCGATGCGGGCTGCGAAGTGGGCATTCACGGCTACTGCCACGAGATGAACACGCTGCAATCGGTCGACGACGAGCGTGTAGCCATGGGGCGGGCGATCGAGCTGGTTGATCAGCTCACAGGGGCACCTCCTGCCGGCTACCGCGCGCCTGCTGGCGACATGACCAACCAAACGGCCGGGCTGCTCGTCGAACACGGGCTGGCCTACGACTCGTCGCTCATGGGGCACGACTACGCGCCATACAAACTGCGGCGAGACGATGTGATCACCGAACACGAGGCGCCCGCGTGGGGACCGGAAACGGACATTGTCGAGATGCCATGGTCATGGTCGGGTGACGACTACCCGTATCTCGAGTTCGTCGCCTTTCGTCGCATGGTGATGCCGGGCCTGGCCAAGCCAGGCGAGATGTTCTCGAACTTCCTGGGTGACGTGCAGTGGATGACCCAACACGTCGAGGCTGGGGTGTTCACGCTCGTCTTCCATCCGCAGGTGATTGGCCGAGG
>CALLGK010000177.1 GCA_938009905.1 uncultured Acidimicrobiales bacterium
CGAAGCTTGCGAGTTGGCCACTGAAGACCACGCCGACGCCCATGCCCGATGCGATCAACCCGACGGCCATGGCTCGCCGTTCTGGGCCAACGGCGTCTGAGGCAATCGCGGGTGCGGGAATCCAAATGCAGGCACCGCCGAAGCCAGCCAAGAACATCGCGAGGCCAAGCACCACTGCGTTGGGGGCAACTGCGGCCAAGGACAATCCGGCAATTGAAAAGGCGAACCCGATGCGGAAGACGGCGAGGAGGCGGAGCTTGGCCGTTATCGCAGCGACCACCATCGTGCCGGCGAGATAGGCGGCCACGTTGAGGGTGGCGATGAACCCGGCGAGGGTGTTTGAGATGCCGAGGTCGTCTCGCACCGCTGGCAGAATGACGCCGTAGGCGAATCGTCCGAACGATTGTGCGACCGCCGCTGCAGCCCCGATGAGGAACACCACGCGCAATCCAGAGGCGACTCGGCGCACCCCTGGCTCGGTTGTCGTCACGGCATCCACGCCGTGAACCTAGGCGCACCCTGGCGGGCGAATGAAAGTGAATTCACCCGCACGGTCTGGAAGACCGCTAGTCAGTCCGCTCGATGTCGGCCAACAGGGTTTCGAACCGCTCGACTTCTGGTTGCCAGCGGTTGGTGGCGATTCGCTGTCCCCACCACCAGAGGCCGACTGGCACCGCAATGAACCACGCTGCGACGAACAGGTCGCCGAGCTTCGCGCCGTTCGGATCATCGCGGATCGTGCCGATGTAGAGGATGGCCAATGCGACCAGCAGCGGGCCGCAGTACCAGACGGCGAGGTTGCGATACATCCAGTTGTGAAAGCGGGCCTGCGACAGCGACCGCTCGATCGTTTGGCGCACGCTGCTCGTGTCGAACTGCTGCTCGATCCGGCGTTGCCTGAGCGACGACCACACCATGAAGCCACCGATCCCAGCGCAGAGAGCGGCGGAGACGAACAGGCCAGGGTCGTCGACAACACCCAGGTAGATGAAGAAGGCAGTGAAAAGGGCGATCGGCACGATTTCTCGAACGTTGATCCACGCGAGCCGAAGCTGTTTGGAGCGATGGTCGGCTTTGATACCGGCGGCGAGTTTGGTCAGTTCATGGGGAAGCGTTGCTTGTGACATTGGTGTCTCCTGTTGGTTCCAGAGGTTGGTGAGTTCGGGGTCAGGGAAGGCCGGTTCGTGGCCGTCGTTTTGGTCGTTCATGCGGTGCTCATTCATGCGGTGCTCATTCATGCGGTGTCCTCCGAGATCGCGGCCATCAAGGTGTTGCGGGCTCTGCTGAGGCGAGCGCCGACGTTTGATTCGGTGATGCCGGTGATGTCCGACATCTCGGCGTAGCTGAACCCGTCGAGCGAGAGCAGCATGAGTGAGCGGTCGATCTTCGACAGCTGCCTGATCTGCTCGTAGAGCCGGTTCAGGTGGTATTGGTCGTCAGCCTTGGTTGTGGCGGCCACGTAGCTGAGGTCGTCGGTTGGCGCTGTTTTTGGCCGACGGCCAGTGTCTCGTTTCCAGGTGAGGGCACGGTTCAGCGCCACCCGATAGATCCAGGTCGACGGTTTGGATTCGCCCCGGAATTGATCGATCGAGGCCCAAAGCCGGATCAAGATTTCTTGGATGAGGTCATCGGTGTCCGCGTTCGTACTGGCGAAGCTGCGGGCGACCTTCACCACGATGGCGCGATGTTCGGCCATCCACTGGGTGAAGAGTTCCTCCCGCTTGCTGTCGTTCACCGTCCGGTTCCTTTCTCAGGAGGTGCATTCCTTGGTGCTTACAACAATTGGACGCCGCTGAACGCGAATCCTTACATCCCGCATCAAAGATGATGGAAGAGGTGCCGCGACGGTCATGGAAGCTTCGGGTGCTCGCCCGGGTTGCTGTGCTGTGAGCTCACGACGGGTCCAAGCGGCTGTAGTCATCGCTGCGCTGGCCTTTGTGTTTGCTGCAGTGAGCGCCGGATCAACGCGCGCCGCAACCGACGAGCCAACCGCTGCCCTGCCGGAGCCAGTGGCTGAACGACAGACGCTGACCGTCTCCCTCACCCTGTATCGCCTTGTCGACAGTGATGGAGGCAACCTTGGCTCGGTGCGTTCCGAAGCCGAGATCGCTGCCATTGGTGAGAACGTTCAAACGATCTGGGCTCAGGCTGGCATCACGTTCGACCCACTGATCGTTCGTACGCTGGACGTGCCGACCGAAACGCTCGAGCCCATCGTGGTGTCTGGCGCGTTTGATGCGCTCTTCAGCGAGTTGTCGCAATCGGGAGCGCCCGACCTCGGTCAGATCAACGGCTTCTTTCTGAGCGAAGCCTTCGGCGTGAATGGCTTTGCCCCGAACAACACCCGAGTGTTCTTTGTGGTGGATGAGCCAACCGTGCCGGATGAGCGAGTGACGAGCCATGAGATCGGGCACATCTTTGGTCTGCGGCACGCCACTGATGATCCCGGCCGGCTCATGTTCTCGGGCACGAACGGCACGGTGCTGATCCAAGAGGAACAGGACGTAGCTCGCTACTTCGCAACAGGAATCATCGATGAACGCTGACCAGACCCCCGATCGACGTCGTCTTCGCGGCGGTACCAAATGGCAGTTGGTTCGACTGCTTGTCGGTGTCGCGATGGTTGCAGCCGCCTGCTCGTCTGATGACAACGCTCCCGCCAGCCCCGACACCACCAGCGAGGCAGGCTCGGCTGAGGTTGAGGGCGAGCTCGAGACCACGGGGCCCGTTGTGGTGCAGAACAACGGCACGGGAGAACTCGAAGGTCATACGCCCAGAGGGTTTGCGGGCAGCGGCACCGGGTTGTTTGCCGGTGACAATCTCAATGCTCGGTTTCCCAATGACGACGGCGTTCAGATCTGGCTCACGTTCGACCTGAACGAATCGATCGATGCCGCAACGTCTGTCGAGCTCGTTTCAGACGCTCTGGATCTTCGGGGCGATCCGTTTGGTTCGCTCGGGTCGCTGCACGTTGCTCCTGTTTCTTACGAGCGATTCGGGCCGGAGCTCTTCTCGCTCGAGCCAGTCGGCCAGGAAGTTGACTGCCCGGTTCCCACAGACGGCACCTTCCGATGCGACCTCGGCGACGTAGTTGCGACGTCCCTCGCCGATGGAGCGACGCGGGTGCAGCTCCGGCTGCGCTTCACCGAGGTGGGTGACGGAGACGGCGAACAGGATCTCGCCATGTTCTTCCTGACCGATTCCAATACGAACGAGCCTGGAATCTTCGAACTGCGTATCAGCTGATCTGTTTCGCCGAACGGGGGTGAAGACGGGAGCCCCCTCCTGCTCCCGCCTTCGACTGTTGCTCGGCAGCCACTTGGCAGGCGTCGTTCAAATTCGGCGCCTTCAGATGCAGAGTCCCCCTCCGGTTCCTCGGCGACAGATGAACCGCTGCGAGATCTCGACGACCACCCAGCCAAACTCGTCGTCGCCCTCGAGTGTCAGGATGGCGAGTTCGCCTCCGGCGGCGTCGTCGAGGCCGCCCTCGACCAACAGGTAGGCCAAGGTCTGTTCCGTCTGCACCACCACCATTGGCGTGGCGGTTCCCGGACCCTCCTCGACACCAACTTGGCTGGCGTTGTAGGCGTCGGCGATCGCCACCAGGAGCTCCTCCGGCCGTTGCACCTTGATCTCCATGTCGATCTCGTTGAGATACGGATCGTCCGCCGGCGCCGTCGGGCCGAACACCTCGCTGAGTGAGGCAGGAGTGGTGATGAGGCCAAATGCATCGAGCTCAACCCGGGTGAGAACGTGGGGGCCATCAACTGATGCCTGCACCAGATACATGGCCAATGCCGTTCCGGCATCTTCGCCCAGCAGTTCAGACCAACGCCTGACGTCTGCTTCGTGCACCGCTGAGAACTGGTCATACTCGTGGGCTTGATCGTCAGGTCCACCGCAGCACGCTGCGCGCACACCGATTGCGCCGATCTCCTGCTCGTAGAACAGGGCGTCTGTTGCTTCGACGATCCGTTCGGTGCCTGCGGCAAACAGCAACAGTCCGCTGTCGGCTACTTGCCCATCGGCGGGGACGACGGTGGTGTACCCGTGTCCTTGAACGAGGGAGGTCAACCAGTCGATCGAGTTCCAGGCTTCGATGCCGCCGAAGGTCTGCTCGATCTGGTCGGTCACCGATCCCTCGATGTCGGCCAAGACCAAGGTGTCGACCTCGGGGTGCTCGTCGATCAGATACTGAATCTGCGCTTGCGTATGGGTTCCAATTTGGCCACGAACGATCGCCCGACTGCCGTCGACCTCCACCGACGTGGTGCCGGCGAGAAACGTTGTGGCGAAGCGGACCCACTCTGTGTTGTCTGAGGGCAAGACCGCTTCAACCGTGATCGCCGTTGACGGATAGTCCACAGACGGCTGGCTGAGGTCAATGACCTCGCCGTCCATCATCACCGTGGCACCGATCGCTTCGTAGTGCGGCAGGCTGAACACGATGTCGGCCGTTGCGTCGCCGTAGTCGACCGTGAGGACGACTGCCTCCAGATCCGGGTGGACGCTGAGTGTTGCGTCACCCTCCTCGCCGATGAGTTCATCGCCGATGGTGAGTGCCCCTCGCTCGGTGACTCCCAGGGGGAAGTCACCCTGTGGTGCGTCGACGCTCTCTGCTTCGACCGTCTGTTCTTCAGCACCCTCTTCTTCAGTGCCGCCTTGTTCGGTGCTGTCCTCTCCATCAGCAGCGTCATCTTCTGCTGCGCCCTGATCGGTCGCGTCGTCGTCGGGCTCCGGGTCGTCCTTGTCGCCGATCGAGATCTCGCTAGACGCCGTGTCAGATGGCGCGTCGGACGCCGTGTCATCACCGCCATCGCCACAGGCAGTGAGCAGCACGGCGGTTGCGAGTGCGATCGCAATGAGTTCTCGCCAGCACCCCCTGGCTCCACCGATTGTTCTGTTGGTTGGCCGTGACTGCATTTGAGTCCCTCCCGGTTCGTTGTGATCACGATGACGGAGGGGTCGATCGCCAGCGAGGGTGACCGGGGGTGTCTCGATGGTGGTGCAGGCACCCCCAAGAGTTGGGGGGTGTTGGAGCTTGTCGTAGATACCGAGAGGTCGGCTACGCCACGAGCACAGGCCCCGGCACCGCAGCCGTGACGGTGGTGCCCGATTGCGGAGACGAGGTGATGTCGAGTGTCCCGTCGACGGCGGCCAAACGGTCCCGCATGTTGAGCACACCGCGCCCGTCAGCGGAGACCCCTGGATCAAAGCCGGGGCCTGTGTCTGACACTTCGAGTTGCGGTCCGCCGTGTTCGTCGAGGCTGAGCGTCACTGCGATGGCAGCGTCCGGGCGATGCTTCTGTGCGTTGGTGATGGCTTCACGGCAGACGAAGTACAGGGCGGACTCGGTGCGTCGATCGAAGCGGCCAACGTCGCCGAGCTCGAGCTTGATCGGGCTGGCAATACGGCGAGCCACCGCCGAGATGGCTGGCACAAGACCACGCTGTTCGAGCAGTGGCGGGTACACGCCGTGCGCAAGCTCGCGCAGCTCGGTCGTTGCCTCTCCCAGTTCGGTGATGAGGCCGTCGATCAGCTCGTTGTCTGCGTCGGCGTTTTGCGAAGCATGGAGCCGCAGCCGCACACCCATGGCGGCGAGCCGTTGTTGGGCCCCATCGTGCAGATCGCGTTCGATTCGGCTTCGTTCCCGATCGCCAGCCTCGACAAGGCGCACACGAGATTCACTGAGGTCTCGGTTCAGTTGCATGGCGTTGTCGAGTGCTTGCCGATGCATCTGGTTGCCCTGCCACACGAGCAATCCGACGACGCTCGCCTGGAGTGCAAACCCACCGACAACCGCAACAAACTCGATTACTTCATCGACATCTTCGATGAGGCTGTTGTCATCACGAAGCAGTCCGATCGAGCAGATAAGCACGCCCGTGACGGCCCCGCCGGCCAGAAACGGGGTCAGCCTGTGGGTCGGAAGGTGGGGCATGGCAAGTACGAGCGGCATCAACGATGTGAGCACCATCACTGGCCATAGGAACGAGAACAGCAGCGTGACCACCAGTGCCACGGTCCAGTTGCCGATAGTCGCGATCCACAACGCCAGCGGAAGGTTGCCGTTGCGCAGCGTGCGGAGCGAAAAGGTCAGCATCACCACGAGGGCAGCGAGAAACGGCAAAACCAAGAAGACGTTTGGTTCCTGGACTACAGCGAGATTGGCTACAACGACGGCGGCAATTCCCGCGACAGCACCCAATCGGTCGAGCTTCAAAAACGTCTCAATCTGCGCTTTCGAGTCGTCGGTTGCTGCCCCGTTTCGATCCACCGTGGCACGTTACTTCTCGCCCCCACCGTCCGTCAGGGGTGCGTGCACTACTGACGACAGCACATTCCTTTGCCATCATCACCTCGCATGACCGATCAGCTCACCCGAGTCGTCTTGGCCGACGACAGTCTCGTGATCCGCCAAGGCGTCGCCGCGATGGTGGCGGCGCTTGGCGATGCCGAAGTGGTGGCCGAGTGCTCAACCTTGGGTGAACTCGACGCCGCAGTCGCCGAACACGTGCCTGATCTGGTGATCACCGACATTCGAATGCCGCCAACGCATACCGATGAGGGCATTGGCGCCGCGATTCGGTTTCGAGCCCAATGGCCTCAGATGGGTGTGTTGGTGCTGTCGCAGTACAGCGAGCCCGACTACGTCTTGGCGCTGTTCGAGGAAGGAAGCGAAGGCCTCGGCTATTTGCTGAAGGACCGTCTCGGTGATCTTGGTGAGTTCCGCCGTGCTGTGTCGTCTGTGCTGCGGGGTGAGTCGGCGATCGACCCCGCCATTGTTGAGGTTCTTGTGCAAGCGCGAACAGGTGCGAAGTCGGCCATCGATCGGCTTACCCCTCGCGAGGCTGAGGTCTTGGCGCTGATTGCCGAAGGCCTCAACAACAGCTCGATCGCTGAACGATTGGTCGTCAGCGAGAAGGCGGTGGCCAAACACATCAACTCGATCTTCTCGAAGCTCGGTGTGGGTGAAGAGCCCGAGATGCACCGGCGGGTACGAGCGGTGTTGGTGTGGCTGACCGCGAGCTCCACAACCTGACGAGACACGGCCGCGGTGGTGCGGGCACCCGTGTGAGGACGCCCCCACACACCATCGATCACGACGCAGATCTTCCTCAGGATGGCGAGGTCGCCCACGAAAGGTCTCGCCATGATCTCCAAACGCCCCATACCAAAAGTGCCCATCGCCCTGTTGTGTGTGCTTGCCATGCTGACGGCTGCCTGCGATGGCATCTCGATCGAGACCGGTTCGGGTTCCACCGATGATTCGGCTCCCGTCAGTACCGCCACCACTGAGCCAGTTCAAGAGAACGGCTCTTCCCAAGATGGGAATGTTGGAGTTGAGAGCGACGGTGCTCAAGACAACGACGGCGGAGCTGCCGAGCAAGCAACGACCACAACGGCGCCGGCTCCCGCCGTGCTCGACCCGCAGGTCACTGCTGCCCTGGACAGTTACGGGGCATGGCAAACGGACGTGCAGACCTTTACAGACGATCGGGCCCTGTCGGACAAGACGTGGGAGGAACCGGGGCGAGTGCAAGTGATGTGCTCACCCGGCGTGGCTCGAACGTTTGCTCCAGGTCCCATCGATGAGTTCGCAACCTTTCCGTTCAGCGGAGATCTGGTGCCCGGGCTGCTCGTGCAGGGCGACCTCGTGAAGATCGGCGATCTACAGCCGCTACCGCTACGCCGGAGCCCCCAGCCGTTGCGCATCGACTTGCCGCTGACCGACCAGACCGAGATGGTCGCTGATCCGACCTCCTCGTCGCTGGCGGCCTCGGTCTCGACGTTGATGCGACGGGCTGATGACGAGTTCGGCACCGCGCGGCAGCTGCCGGCCGAGATTCGGTTCTACCAGCAAGAGGTCAGCTCCTACGAAGAGGCGATGCTGAGCGTCGGGGTGTCGCTGCGCTACAAGAGCAAGGACCTGCGGGGTGAGTTCAGCTCGGCCTTCGAGCAGAACTCGTCACAGCAAAAGCACACCGTTGTGGTGCGGTTCACCCAGCCGATGTACACGGTGAGTGCCGACTCCTCCACGTTTGCCAACGCCGGTAGCTACCTACACCCCGAGACATCGCTCGACGAGCTACGGCAGCTGGAGGGGCAAGGTCGAATTGGCCCGTCGAACCCACCCGTGCTGATCGACTCGGTCACCTACGGCCGGCTTGTCTACATGACGATCACAAGCACGCAAGTGGAGAGCGCATCGGAGTTAGCGGTCGCCGTCTCCGGTGCCTACGGCGGCTTCTCTGGAGAAGGAGACGTGCAGACGAAGAACCGCGAGATCATCCAAAGCTCAGAGGTGGCGGTGTGGGTAGCTGGTGGTGGTGACCAAACGGCGCTGGCCGGATTGCGCAGCGGTGCGAAGTCGGCGTTCACCTCTGGGACGATCGCTCAGTTCATGGAATCGGTTGACGCCTCAACGGCCCGACCGCTCACCATGACGCTTCGGACACTCGACAGGACCAAGCTCTCGGTCACAGACGAAGCGCAGGTTGTCGATGTGAGCTGCACCCGCGACGTCCGTCCGGCATCGATCGACATGCGCTTGTCGATCGGTGACAACACCTGGGTTGAGCTGTGGGTAAACGATCGGAAGATCACGACCTACAAGACCAACGGTCCGCACACCGTCGACATGCTTCCGTATCTCGATGGAAACGTCGCCAACCGAGTCGAGCTCGTCTACAAACCGCCGACCTGCATCGCTGGCTCGATGGACGTGAGCTTCCTCGTCGAGAACTCACTGAACGACGGCGGACAGTGGCGCATCGCGGGCCGATGGGACGAATGGGCGTGTACCGAAACGGGATCGTGGACGATCAATCCATCGTCTGGCCTGGTCTCGTATGCAAGCGGACCACCGGCACTGCGCCCCGTTGGCTGAGATCGGTTGATTTCAGCGGAAAACGCACTGATCCTGGCCAGGTGACTGGCCAGGATCAGTATCCAGCGCGCTTGTAGGGACTCGAACCCCAAACCTTCTGATCCGTAGTCAGATGCTCTATCCAATTGAGCTACAAGCGCTTGGGCCAGCAAGTGTAGGGGAGGAGATGGGGCAGCACACCTCGTTTGCCCGGTTGGGCGTGGGCTACAGCGACGTGAGGAAGTCTTGGATCGCTGAGGCGACAGCTGCCGGCTGGTGACGGTGCACCGAGTGACCGGCGTCCGGCACGATCACGTCGGCCCGAACGTCGAGCTTCTTCTTGAACACACCCGCCGAGGCTGCGAACTGCTTGTCCTTCTCACCCAGCACAACGAGGGTTGGCACGGTGATCGACGTCATGTTGTCGAGCACAAACGAATCGAAGTGCTTTGAGAGCACCTCGGCTCCTTCTGGCACGCCGATCTTGGCTGCGGCTTTGTCTACCGATGCGTTCCACTGGTCCATTGCCTCTGGCTTGCTGAAGCCGGGGCCGGCTCCCACGAGAACGAGCGCTCTCACGGTCTCGGGATGGTTGATCGTGTGAGCCAGCGAGAGGTAGCCGCCTAGTGAGTGACCGATGAGCACGGTTGGGGTGTCGACGGTGTCGATGACCGACGCCATGTCGGCAAGGCCGTGATCGCGGCTGTAGGTGCCCGGTTCGGTGACTTCTGATTCGCCATGGCCTCGCAGCGACCAAGACAGGCTCGTGTAGTCGGTGCCCAGGCTGTCGACGACGCCGTCCCACGTTGTTCGGTCGTCTGTCCACCCGTGGGTGAACACGAGCGAGGGCCCAGATCCAGAGATCGAGACGTCGAGGTTGGCCGGGGAGATATCCATGGCGGCAGACGGTAGAGGGTTGCGCCGCTGGATCGTTAACGTTTTGCGACCGACCGCTAGGAGGGTTCGAGGTAGCGGCCGCAATAGGGCCAGGGTTGGGCGCCTCGTTCAGCAAAGAGCTTGGCGGCGAGCGCGTCTTGCTCAGCTGGAGTTGCATCTGCTGGGTCGCCAGTGCCGCCAACGGACTCCCATGTTTGCTGGTCGAACTGGTACGCCCCCCGATAGCGGCCGCTCGAGCTCACGGCCGCATAGTTGCCGCTGGATTCACACCAGCGCAGTGCGGCCCAATCCTCAGCCGTTGGTTCGTAGCCGGCCGAGTTGACTCGGGTTGGGTCTGGCGTTTGTGGAGCGGCGAGGCGGGCCTCGTCGACGAGCTTCTTCGGGCCGGAATCGACGGCAAACATCCGGTCGATCTTGGCGGGAGCCGACAGGGTGGCTGGATCGATCGATTGGGCCGGTGCAACAAAGCCTGGAACAGACGGCAGTCCTGGTTGGAAGCGCACTCCCTGCCCAGGGCGGAGCTTGGGTTCTGGCAGCAACATGTCGGGCGCCGTCGTGAGCGCCGAAACACCGTCGACACCGGGGGCGACTGAACCCGTCACGAGTGCTGGCGATTCTGCCGCTGCGGGTGCGTAGACCGGAGCGCTTTGTTGCACGTTGACCATGGCCGCCAAGCCGGCACCAAGGGCGAGCCAGGGAATGAGCAGTCCCGGTGGGATCTGCGGCGTCTGATCGTCGACGGCTTGCTTTTTCACGAGCGGGGGAACTCCAACGAGCAAGTCTGAGCGGGAAGCACAGTCCTTGCGGAGATGGCGGGAGGATGCGTGACCAGACGTGCGGGCGTCATGGACACGGCTCGCCAATCTAGCGACCCTTGGCGCTTGTTCCTGAAACCACCCCGAAGCTGGTGCGTCTCACCTGGTGCGCTAGCCAAAACGGCGAAACCCGCCGCACCTCGAGGGTTTGGCGGGTTCCTGCAACTCGTCGAGTTGCGGAGCGGAGAGGGTGGGATTTGAACCCACGGTGGGCGTAAACCCACACCTCCTTAGCAGGGAGGCACAATCGGCCGTACTCTGTCACCTCTCCTCGTCAGGACAAGCCAGACGTGGAGGGCGAGTGTAGCGAGTCATGCGGAGCGGCGATACCCGCCATCGAGGGCGATGGCATGTGGACCTGACGTTCACAACATCAGGGTTGCGGCAGCCACCGCACCTAGCTCCCAGCAGGCATCAAGGGTTGCTTGATCTGGCTCGCCGAGCGAGCTCACGACGTCGGCAACCGGCGACCAGCCCAACCCCGTCGTGACCTTCTCGATACTCAATGCGGCGCCAGTGGTGTCGGTTTGGCCGTGGATGTAGGCACCGAACGGTCGCCCAGCCGTCACCTCGAGACACGGGTTGTAAACGGTGTCGAAGAAATGCTTGAGCGCGCCGCTCATGTAGCCGAGGTTTGCCGGTGTTCCGAGCACGTACCCGTCGGCGTCAAGCACCGCCTGGGCGCTGGTGGTGAGCGCCTCGGATGTCACAACGTCGACGCCTTCGATGTGGTCGTTGGTCGCGCCCGCAACCACGGCATCGAGCAAGCGGGTAGGCGTCTCGCTGGGGGAGTGGTGCACGATCAGCAGGCGACTCATGGCGTGTGATCACCCTAGGCATTGGGCAGCGTCGCTTCAGGGTTTTTGGGCTTGCCCCTATGCTTGTTTGGCCATGAGCTGCCGATGGAGACAGATGAAGAGAGTTCTTCTTGCGCTCGCCGTACTGCTCAGCGCCCTGGCCGCCGTGCCCGCAGCAGCGCAGACACAAGAAGACTCCGATCTCGATCGCCGGCCCGCCACCTTCGAAGATGTGGCGGCTATCGATGAGCTCACCGACGACCACGCCCGTGTGTTCCGCCTCTACTGGGCCTTCTTCGATCGCAAGCCCGACCCCGAAGGCGCCCTGTATTGGATCGACCGGTTCGATCACTGCGCCGACCTTGTTGCCATCGCCCGATTCTTCGCCGAGGGTCCCGAGTTCCAGGACACCTATGGCGAAATCACCAACGGCGAGTTCGTCGATCTCGTGTACAAGAACGTGCTCGATCGTGCGCCCGACCCGGCTGGCCGGGCGTACTGGCTAGAAGAAATCGACGAGGGCCGCATGAGCCGGGTGCGCGTGATGCTGCACTTTGCATGGTCTGACGAGTTTGTGGCGGCCCACCCATTGCCCTCCGATGGTGTGGCCAGCCGTCCCTGCAAGGGTTGGGTTGGTCCGACCGGACCGCGCGAGCTTCTGTTTCAAGCTCACGAGCCGTATGCCCAGGTCGGTCCTGTGACGCTCCTGTCGCCGTCGATCGCCATCGAGCTCATCGGCTTCCACCAATCTGGCCACGACGGTGCACAAGAGCAGGTGCCATTTGACGACTTGTCCACGCCGGTCATGGTGATGCCAGACCGCGACAGAGACACCAATCTGAGAGGCGCAGCCGACATCGCCGTGCACCCCGGGTTCGATGTGGTCTCGCCTGTCACCGGCACCGTGATCCGAGGCGGCGGCTATGTGCTCTATTGCAAGCACAACGACGACTTCGTGGTGATCGAGCCAGACGACCGACCAGGCTGGGAAGTCAAGGTGCTCCACATCAACGGTCTTCAGGTGTTCAAGGGCGATCGTGTGATCGCGGGTGAAACCGTCTTGGCGCCAAAGTCGACGAAGTTCCCGTTTGAGTCTCAAATCGACGAATTCACGGGCGAACCATCGTGGGCGCACGTGCACATCGAAGTGGTCGACCCATCGATCCCAGACCGGCCATCAAAGGGCGGCGGCTGCTAGTCCGATTCTGACGTCGAGTCGAGGAGAACGCAGGTGACACATCACATCATCACCACCGTCCTTGACTACATCGACGCCAATCCGGACAGTTGGCAAGAGCACTTCGAGGAACTGCGAGATGAGCTCCTGTCGCTACCGCCAGAGTGTGACGCAGAGCTTCGTGCGCTCGCAGCGCAGGACGGCGACGCGCAAGATCTTTGGGAGTTCGCGGTTGCCGATAGGGCCAATAGAACGCACGACACGCCGGCCTACTCGGCATTTGAGAAGCAGCTCAACCTCATTGAGGGAGCCCCTGGTTGGGTGCGGAGCGACACGGGGGTTGTTGAGAAGCCAACGGGCCCCCTGCCAGCGGATTCCGGGATCTATCTGATGGGCGCAGACGCGAGGGTCACCGAAGCAACCTCAGATCCCGTTGTTGCACAAGTCGACAGTGCCAGCGGCGCAATTCTGGCCGTCTATCACAAGCACAACGGTCGTTGGACTGACGTCACCGAAGGCGCTGTAGACATTCAACTCCACCAGAACATCGGGGAAACCGAGACCAAACGTCGGTTCGGGCGCAGACGGCGTCGCCCGTTGCCCTAGTGGGTGTGCCAGTCGACTCATGTGACGGCTGACGCCTGTGTTCTGTCAGTGAGCCGACGGAGCGGATGACTTGCTTGATCGAACCTGAGGTCAACGAGCGATGGTCGCTCGAGACAAGGGTTCAATCATGGTCAGCTCACGATCAATCAAGGCGACGCGACGACTCGTCGTTGGCAGCGTGATGATTCTCAACGCCCTGGCTGGTGGCGGTGGCGCCGACGCAGCGATGTGTGACGGGACGGGCGAGGTGGCAAGCGCGGTGTATGAGGTCGTGTTCGACCAGCCAGCCAGCGATGACTACCTCGAGAACATCGAGGGGCGGTGCCAATCATGAGCAACGTTCAAACCTCCTTCTGGCGTTGTCTGCGTCACGTCCTCTTCGTCGGACTGGCAATCGTGAGCATCGGCCTGGTCGGTGCGTCACCAGCGTCGGCTCAACAGCCGTCGTTCACTGAAACGAATTGCGCGCCGTACAGCGACAGCGTGTCGAGGCTCTACACAGCAGCCTTCAGTCGCCAGCCTGAGGCCGCCGGGTTCGACTATTGGCTCGGTCAGTACTCGAGCGGCGCACAGAGCTTGCCTGCGATAGCCGAGTTCTTCGCCAGCAGCGCTGAGTTCGACGCCACCTACGGCGCCCTCAACAACCGAGCCTTTGTTGAGCAGCTTTACCGCAATGTGCTGGGCCGCGGTGGCGACCTGGAGGGCATCGACTTCTGGACCGAGCAACTGAGGTCTGGCTCAACTCGCGGTGAGATCCTGCTTCGATTCTCCGAGTCACCCGAGAATGTCACGATTTCCGGCACCGCCGTGCCCGCCCTCGACTTCTACAACCAGGGCATGCAGTCGCGGTTCGTCTGTTTGATGCCCGGTGAGTCGTTTGAGTTCGGCGGCGGCGAGATGACGCAGCCTGTTCGATGCGAGGCATTGATGGACGGGGTGCGTTGCGATCCAGTGGTTCGAGCGTTTGATCAGCCGTTCTCCGAGTGTTTGCTCTCGGTCTACGCAAACTCGATCGAATCGAATTGGGAATGCCCATTGGACAAGCCGGCGACGGCCACACAAGACGTCGTCTTTGGCACAAGTGTCTTTGTTGGCTCGACCTCATGCGTCGTGGACGATTTCGTCGAATGTGCGAATGAGTACGACATCGGCTTCTACACCAACGGCAACTTCGTCGGGTTCTTCCCCCATCCGGAGAGTCCGTTCGGGGATTGATGAACGAGTCAGGTCTGGCTCGCTATGTAGTCCTGGAGCCGACCAAGTCGATCGCTCCAGGCCATAGCGAAAAATTCGGCTTCCTCTTCGTTGGCAGCGGCTTGAAGAATCTCGATGTCGGTACCGCCCTGCCCAGACGAGAAGTACACGGTTGTCTCAACCATGTCACTGGGCAGCGGCACGTCACCTTCATCAGCAAACCCCCAGTGCATTGCCAGCATTGACGGGGGATGAAACCGCCAATAGATACCCCGAATGGTGCGGCCCATAGCATCGAAGCCAAACGTGCCACGATCACGCTTTTCGGACGTGGCGTTTTCACCCACCCAATGTGCGAAGTGTCTTGCGTCGACAAAGAAGTCGAACGCATCGTGGGCTTGAAGAGCGACGGCCACCCGGACCCTGGCGAGATGACCAGTCTCTGACTGAACCGATGCGCTTGCGGGGTGCAGGGCTGCCGGAAGTTCCCAATCGGCGGTCGAACCTTGGCGGAGGTAGGGCTCGAAGATCGAGAGCCGATCGCGCCTGGTCCGGTATCGACGGAAGTTGCCGTCGACGACCATCGTGACGAGGTCTGCCTCGCGGAGGATCTTCAGGTGCTGGGAAACGGTTGGTGCGGCGACATCGAAGGCCTTGGCGATCTCGCCCGCGCTGCGCTCCTCATCCCATGTCAACCAAAGGATCTCTCGTCGGGTTGCGTTCGACAGCGCGCTGAGGGTGACTTCGAGATCGTTCATGAATCGTTACGGTAAGAATAGGTTGACATCTAATTAGGTATGTAGCTAAATAGCTTTCGTACGAAACAACTGGACCGTACACCGACACACCACGAGGGAGTTCATCATGGCCAAGTATCTGTTTGCCTATCACGGCGGCGGCATGAAGGAAGGCGAAGAGGCGCAAGCAGCTGCCATGGCAGCGTGGGGGTCGTGGATGGGTCAACACGGCGCGGCATTCGCGGACGGAGGGGCACCTACCATGATGAACATGACCGTCGACGGAAGTGGCGCCAGTGATGGCGGCGGGGCAAACCCGGTGACGGGCTACGCGCTTATCGAGGCCGAAGACATGGCGGCGGCATGCGCGATCGCGGAGGGTTGCCCGATCATCGCCGACGGCGGATCTGTCGAGGTTTCTCAGACCATCGATGTGATGGGATAGACCGGCTCGGTCACGCGAGCATAAAGTCTCGCGATGGCCGTAATGATGATCATCTCCTACGACGTGTCCGACGCGGAGCGCTTCGCCGACTACAACCCCGGCAGCCTTCCCAGCATCGTCGCAACCATCCAAGCCCACGGCGGTGAAGTGCTGTTCGCTGGCGCTCCTGATTACATCGTTGGTGAGGGGCAAGCCGCATCGGTTGGCATCAAGTTCCCGGATGCTGAGGCTGGCAAGGCGTGGTTGGCCGACCCCGACTATGCGGACGCTCTCGCGATCAGACTTGCGTCGACCACCAACATCATCACCTACACCGTTCCGCTCACCTGAACCTGCCACTCAACTGAGGCGGCTCGCCGCTGCAGAGTTAGATGGTTCGTCTGGTGCCGAAGGTGCCGAGGTCCCACGGCTCTGCTGGAGCCCCGTGCTCGAGCACTCGCTCCACGAGTTCGGCCAGGCCGATCGGTCTGATCGAATCGCGGTCTGCCTTCTCGGCGTCTGCGATCTCGCTGACCGTCCACCAGCGCACGCCGACCATCCCTTCCTCAGCGAGTTCCTCGGCGCTCATGGCAGGGGCTGGTTCGAACTCATGGCATGGCACGAGAAACGTGGTGTTGTGCTGGCCGTTGAACGTGCCGCCTTCTCGTGGGGCAAACAGTGTGGTGCGATGCCACAGCGGCGGACCAACGAAGATCTCGGGGGCACCGGTTTCCTCGGTCAGTTCTCGTATCAGCGCCTGGCGCTCGTCTTCGCCTTCTTCCATGCCCCCGCCGGGTAGCACCCAACCGTCGAAGCCGTCAGCAAACCTCAGGTGTGCGAGCAGCACCCGGTCGAGCGGGTCGATCATCAGGCCGCGCACGGCAGGGCGAAGGCGTTCGGCGGTCATGGCTTTGGTTCTACCAAGGCCAAGCGCCGGAGCGCTCTACGGCCACGCGTTGGGTCTCAGCTCAGACCGCTACCTCTTGGCGAGCCCGTAGGACCGCTTGGGCCAGTCGTTCGCTGATGTCGTCGCAATCAGCGCAGCCCCAGATCGCGGAGTAGGCGATGCAGCCAAGACACACGGCGAAGAACGCCTCGAGCGATGCGGCCACGAGCAAGCCAGCGATCAAGACATACGACACGGCCGGCAGACCGGCCAACCATGCAGCGGCGGCACCGGCCGAGAATGCCAGGCCGATGGCCTGGGCGAAGCGCTTCGGTGGGCCCGGAACACGACGGCTCTGCACACCGCCGTGCCGCTCGGCAAGGGGAGTGGCGACCCGCACCGAGAATTGACCGAGAGGCGACAGGGTGGGTCCGGTGGCGACTCGGGCCGCAAAGCCAAGGGCCAGGATCGCCAGCAACCAACCCTCACGAAACGTGAGGAATGCCACGGCCTGGAGCACGACGCCGAGTGCGACGAAACGGGCCGAGGTTTCGTTGACGGGGTTGGGGAAGCTGAACAACTGGCGCACGCTCTTCATAACCGCCAGCTTATTCACGACATTCCCGATCTACTCACTCGGGAATAGAGCGGCCGGCTTCCCAAGTTGGGGTAGTACCGCCTCTAGTAGCGTTCGGACATGTCGCCATCCGAAGAGCAGATCACCGCCGAGATCGTCGGGCTTCATGAAGACTTCGAAGCTTGGTTCCACGGCACGTCCGCTTCCCTCGACTCCGTAGCTGCGGTGTTGGGTGAGGGGTTTTGGTTTGTCGGCCCGGCTGGCATGCCGGTCGATCGAGCGGGCGTTCTCGCGTTCCTGCAGGGCGGCAAGGGTGGAAGCGACGTCGCGATCCGAATTGAGAACGTGAGAGTGCTCTGGCGGCGACAAGATCTGGCCGGTGTGTCGTATGAGGAGTGGCAGACCACAGGCGACGCCGTCACCGGTCGCGTATCGAGCGCTGTGCTCGAAGCGGACGAAGTCGCACCCCGTGGGCTTCGCTGGTTGAGCGTCCATGAGACGTGGCTTCCCGGCCAGGCACCGCCTGACGACTAACTCAAGATGGCCAACGTTCCCGGCCATCGCATTGCTGTCTCTCACTGGCTCAGCCGTTGCAAATGCCGCGCCAACACCCGGCGGACTTGGCGCAGCAGAAGCAGCGCTCATCGCTGCGCTCTCCGCAGTTGAAGATGCCGCCGTTGTGATTCCGGCCGTGTTTCTCTACCGACTCGTGACGTTCTGGCTTCCGATCCTGCCGGGCTGGATTGCGCTCGTCTGGTTGCGATCGTCGTCCCGCTTGTAGCGCAGACACGTTCTTGGCTCCAAGCATCTCGACCCCGAGAAGTCGCATCCGCTCCGCTGGACAGCGGCTATCCTCGTCGACGGAGAGATGGCAGAGCGGACGATTGCGTCGGTCTTGAAAACCGTTGAGGCTTCACGGTCTCCGGGGGTTCGAATCCCCCTCTCTCCGCCACGAAGATGTCACAGGCTTTGTGCCATCTAGCTAACAACCAGTGCTGACCAGGGGATTCGGGCTGAATCCGGCTCGAATCCTCTGTGTTTTCAGCCCGGATTCGGGTTTCACCACATGGGTGTTTTGGAGGAAGTCGTTTCCGGGCGCGACGAAGCCGACGCTCTCGCGTCGGTGTTGCTCAGCTGGTCGTTATCGCCGGTCGAATTCGAAGTGCCGGACGGACTCGGAGTTCGTCAACAGGAGCTTCATCAGAAACAAGAAGCCGGTGGGGACTCGGCCCGTTACTCGGCACCAGTCGGGAGTTGCCGATGGCAGTTCCGTCTTCCGGAACTGACGCCAGAAGTGTGTCCTCGTCAGTCATATGTTGGTTCCTGCTCGAAGCTTCATCTTTGTCGCGAGCCAAACGGTGGATTGTGCATGGCATGAATCACCCCGGATTCGGGTCGGCGATCCCCGGCCACAGGGCAGCGGTGATCTTTGTTGCGTGTGCTGACGTCAGCGGAAGGTGTCCGATCGTGAGGCGTGTCCAGAGCGGGCCGTAGATGGCGTCGAGGACGATCTCGTAGTCGATGTCGTTGCGTATCAAGCCGAGTTCGACGCCTCGTTCGAGTCGAGCCCGTGACAAGTCGCGGCGAGGTTGCCAGAATCGAGTGCGGAACTCGTCCCCGATGGTTGCGTCCGTTTGTGCTTCCGCGAGCATCTCGCGCACGATCTGCCCGGTTGGTGAGTTGAAAAGACGAATGACGGTTCGTAGATGTGCCTCGAAATCGGCCTTGATGTCGTTGGTTTCGGGAAATGGTGTGGCCTTCATTGTTCCGACGACGAGAGCGTCGAGGATTACTGCCGTGCGTGATGGCCACCACCGGTAGATCGTCTGTTTCGCGACGTCTGCGGCTGCTGCAATTTCGTTGATGCTGACCTTGCCAGGCGTGCCAGACCCCACGAGTTCAAACGTCGAGTCGAGGACGCGTTTCTGCGCGTTTTCGTCACGTTTCCGTCCCCGAGGCATGTCTGACACGTTAGCTGATTAAGTGAACTCCGGGTATTTCTAGACCACGGGTATTGCTTTTGAATAACCAGACCCGTAGTCTCGATATTCGACTTGCAACCGAGTATCTGGAGCACACAATGAACACCACAAACGACACACTGCCGCTCGCAAGCGGGGCATGGACCCTTGATCCGGTGCACTGCACCGTCGAGTTCACCGCTCGCCACATGGCGATTTCGAAGGTGCGAGGCCGCTTTCACAAGTTCGACGCCTCCGTCACCGTTGGAGACTCGCTCGCCACAAGCAACCTTGCTGCGACGGTGGACATGTCAAGCGTCGACACGAACAACGCCGACCGCGACGCCCACTTGCGAAACTCAGACTTCTTTCACGTCGAACATCACCCAACGATGACGTTCAACTCGACAGCGATCACATCTGTCGGCGAAGGCAACTACAAGGTTGACGGTGACCTCACCATCAACGGAATCACCAAACAAGAGACCCTCGACGTCGTGTTTCACGGAACCGAGACCTTCCCTGGAGACGGCTCGTTTCATGCCGGTTTTGAGGCCACCGGCACGATCAGCCGAGCCGACTACGGCGTCGACTTCAACGTTCCACTCAGCGCTGGCGGCTTCGTGATCTCCGACAAGATCGGGATTGAACTCGACGTCCAGCTCCTCGCTCCGCAGAACTGAGAGACCCCATGAACAAGATCACAGTGCTTGGCCTCGGCGCAATGGGCTCACGGATGGCCACCAACCTCAGCGCCGCTGGCCATGACGTAACCGTCTGGAACCGCACCCAAAGCGTCGCCGCAGCCCTCGCCGCCGAAAAGGGGCTCTCGGTTGCAGAAACACCCCGCTCCGCCGTGAAGGGAGCAGATGTTGTCGTCTCCATGCTCAGTGATGACGACGCAGTTCTCGCTGTCTGGCACGATCCTGAGAGCGGTGCACTAGCGGCGGTGGAGAAGGGCGCCGTCATCATCGAGTCCTCAACTCTCACGCCCGCCACTATCCAGACGTTGGCCGGAGCGGCGCTTGACTCCAACGTTCGATTCGTCGAAGCACCCGTTGTCGGGTCTCGACCACAGGCAGACGCGGGGGCACTTTTCTATCTGCTCAGTGGAGAAGCCGAGGCTGTCGATGCCGCTCGACCGATCATCGACGTCAACGCTGGGAACTCAAAGTACGTCGGCGAAATCGGTAACGCCGCGACAATGAAGCTTGCGATCAACGGCCTCTTTGCAGCCCAAGTAGCAGCGTTCGCCGAGATTGCGGGGTTCATCGAACAGAGCAGCCTCGATACCGACGAAGCGATGGAAACGCTCGCAGCCTTGCCAATCACATCCCCGGGACTGAAACGTGTGCTTGGTCTCATCCAGGAGCGCAACTACTCCCCGAACTTCCCCGTTCACCTCGTCGAAAAGGACCTCGGCTATCTCACCGAGACCGCCCAAGACCTGAAGGCTCGCGTGCCCATCGCAGAAGCAACCAAAGCCATCTACCAGCAAGGCGCTGCTGGCGATCAAAGAGACCTCGACATCGCCGGCATCGCGCAGCTCTACCAGCTCAGCCATGTGGATGAGTAAGGGATCGCGACGGTGTTCGACCGGGTTGCTTGACCAACTCCGTCAGCGATGGCTATGAACTTCTCGCTCTTCTCGCTCGTCGCTTTCCTCCTCCCGCTCGCCTACAGCTCGGATCCTGGGAACATGTTTTTGGCAGCAAACGGCGCTCGGTTTGGGTTTCGGCCGACCGTTCCGGCAAACCTCGGCTAGCGCTTCCGCTAGGAGTTCCCGTATGGCCGCCGCGATCGCTTGACACCTGCCGCTTTGAAAACGTCGCCTGAGACGCCGAATTCGCGCCATGTTGAGTAGGAGATGTTCTTGCGTTCGCCGTATGAGGCGGCGACTTTGATGAAGTCTGCTTCGAGTTGGGGTAGG
>CALLGK010000178.1 GCA_938009905.1 uncultured Acidimicrobiales bacterium
CTGAGACCCATTGAAGTGGAGCGTCTGGTTGCCCGTGTTGTCCGTGAGTTCGGCCCGGTATCGGCCGTCGATGCGACCAACAATGGGAAGGACGTCGGGCTTCGTTGTTGTGTAGCCAATGAGTGGACCGGTGCCATCGAAGGTGTCGGACACGAGGTCGTTCGCGGGCGGCGATGGATTGTTGGGGTCTGGCGTGCCGTCGCTCGGCAACCAGTTGGCGTTGATGAACTCTGGGGCGTTCGAGATCAACAGGATGAGCTCGGCTCGGCTGTTGCCGTCTACCAGAAAGCCAACCCAGAACGCTGCGCCTTCGGCATCGGGTTGGCGGCCGAGCACGTTGGGGTACACGGCATCGACGAACGCTTCGTTCGTGGTGTTCTCGCCATACAGCGCCGTGAACTCATCGCTCGTGGCAAAGAAGTTGGCGATTCGCCGAGTGCTCCACTCGCCAGAATCAAACTGACTAAGCCAGAAGACAAGCCCCTCAACATCGGGCTGACGCCCGAACACGGCTTGGTAGAAGCGGATGAGAACCGAGTGATCGGGCGTGAGCGCAGGGTCTGAGATGACGTCCTCGTAAGTCTGCGAGCTGGCGGGCGCTGGGATGAACGCAACGCTGACGAGTGCGATGACAAACGCGGCGAATGACTTCAGGAGCCGATCCATAGAGAATCCTCGATTCAGATCTGGCAGTGCGGGCGAAGCGCCAGGCTATGCAACTACGGGTCGTAGGGCGTGGCTCTCAGGTCGTTGCGTTAGCTCTCGACGGCGTAGCCGCGTCCGCGGATCGTTCGAAGGGTTACACCGAGGGGTCCGATGCGACGACGAAGCCGCATGATGCGCACGTCGAGGCTGTTTCGTTGGCTGATGCCCTCAGGCCAGCCGGCCGTCATCAGATCCTGTCGGGACACGATCGCCCCAGGTTCGGCCAATAACGCACGCATCAAACGTTCCTCAAGGGCGGGGAGTGCGACCCAGCTTGAGCCCGCCCGCAGGATCCCTTCGTCATCGAGTACTGGAGGCGGAGCACCGATTGGTTCACCGAGCTTGCCTTCGGCCCGAAGACGCAGCGTTTGCTGCCGGTTGTCGAGCTCGCGAGAGTCAGCGCTGGTGGCGGCCCAGTCTTCGAGCGGGTCGGTGCACGTCGGGAGCGGACCAGCTGTATCGACGATGAGTAGGCGTGGCCGGTTGGCTTTGCGGAGCGCGGCGCGGCGTGTTCGTTCGCTGGGCCAGCGCAGCACCTCCACGTCCATAGACGAAACGCTAGACCGGAAGTGATAGCCAGCCGTTAGCCGACTCGTCCGTTTTGGGGCCTAACGGTCACGCCCAGACCCGTGACCCGTGTCGTAGTCTGGCGAAATGACCGGACTTGGCGCGATTGCCGGAAGCGGCTGGGCTGCTGGACTGAATCTTTGGGCCGTCGGTCTCGTGATCGGCATCGCCGGCCGGCTCGATCTTTACGATGCTCCTCCCATCCTCGAGGAGAATCGCACGCTGCTCATCCTCGCCGTGCTCTACATCATCGAGTTCGTGGTCGACAAGGTGCCGCTGCTCGACAGCGCGTGGGACACCATCAGCACGATCATTCGACCTCTCGGTGCTGCCCTGCTGGGCATCACGATCGCCGGCGAGCAAGACATGTCGACCGTGACGGCTGGCCTTACCGCCGGGGGACTGGCCCTCTCAAGCCACGCCGCGAAGGCTACGACTCGTGCCGCGATCAACATGTCGCCCGAGCCGTTCACCAACATCATTGCGAGCGTTGTTGAGGACGTTGGCGCGATCGGGTTTGTGGCGTTTGCTCTGGCCTACCCGAGGGTGGCGCTCGGCATCGCAATCATCCTTGGCATCCTCGCCGCGATTCTGGCCTTCATGCTGTGGCGGTTCGTTCGCCGGCTACGGACCAAGTGGCGCGAGCGCAAGATGCGAACTCAACCGGCGTAGATGTCAGCGATGCCCGATGAGGTCATTGGTTGCCGAGTTGTTGTGACGGGGCTCGCAGGGTCAGGCAAGAGCACGTTCTGTCGCGATCTTGCAGAGAAAACGGGCTTGCCGACCGTGTCTCTCGATCTTCATTTCTGGAAGCCAGGTTGGACGGAGCCGACGCCGGGGGAGTGGCGAGCCAAACAGGCCGACGTCCTCGCCGGCGATTCCTGGATTGCCGATGGCAACTACCACGAGACGCTGCCGCTCCGCCTCGAGTTGTGCGACACCGTGATCGTGATGGACACCCCGTGGCTGAGGTGCTTTGGCCGCGCGTTAGTGCGAGGTATTCGTCCGCATCGAGGGGAGCTGCCGGTGGGCAGCGAACGCTCTCGGTGGCGTCAACTGGTTGACGAGTGGGGAGTGGCGTCCCGAGTGGTTCGGAAACGCCAGTGGGAACCCGAACTCGAACGTGAACTCATCGCCGAGCATGCCAACCACGCCACGGTGTATGTGCTGAGCTCACCGGCGCAGGCGGCAGAGTTCCTCGACGGAGTGCGGCTCGCTCGTTGACGACGGCATCAGCCGACATTGGCGTGGCCCGGGCGGCGGCTCGATCCTGAGCACAGCCCCCAAATGTGGGGTGATTGGTGGCTTCGCTCACAAGCGACCCGCTTTGTGTCGACGAGTCACTTAATGCGATCTGTCCGAGAAGTCTCGATCTGGCCAGGGGTGGGGGTTGCCATCATTCTGCTGGCGTTGATCCCGGCCGTTGGGCTGGCGTTCCTTGCCGTGACTGAGGCGCGCCATGTGGCTGAGACCAGCGAGCAGTTGCAAACCCTTGAAGCCACGACAGATGAGCTCGACGGGAAACTCAACGAACTCGAGCTGGACGACGAACAACTCGCCGGCGTTGACGCGACGTTCAACGATCTAGCTCAAGAGATCGAACGTCAGCGGGCGGACGCCGACTCCCATGGAATCGGCATTGCCTTAGGTCTCGCCGCCGTCTCGATCATGACGGTCGCCGGTGCCGCACTGGCGACGCGGTGGGTTGTTCGCCCGCTTGCTGATCTGGCGGCGACTGCGGAGGATCTGCGGATCGGAAACACGGTTGATGAAGTCGAGATTCGCGGTCCGGGGGAGGTGCGCACCGTTGCTCGGATTCTGAACGAAGCGGTCACGAATCTCCGACAGGCCGAGACGCAGGCCATCGCGCTTGCAGACGGGCGCCTCGATGAGATCAGCGCACACGAACCGGCCGCCGGATCAATCGGTGAATCGCTGACGACCGCAGTTGAACGCTTGCGGCTGACCTTGGGGGAGCGCGAGGAGTACCGTCGTCGTTTAGCCCACGAGGCTTCGCACGACGCGCTCACCGGCATCTCCAACCGGAGCGCCTCGCTCGACCACCTCAACGGAGCGCTCGCTCGAGCGGCTCGAGTTGAAACAGACGTTGCCGTGTTCTTCGTCGACCTCGACGACTTCAAACAGGTCAACGACTCGTTCGGTCACGCGGCCGGCGACGCACTGCTTCAAGAAATTTCGAAGCGATTGGTTGACAGCTGTCGAGACGGCGACTTGGTCGGACGCATCGGCGGTGACGAGTTCCTCGTCATTGCCGAGCCCGTTAATGGGGAAGAGGAGGCGCGCATGCTGGCCCAGCGTCTGCTCAACCTGGTGTCTGCCCCGTTCCGAATGGGCGATCTTGAGGTGATGCCTGGAGCCTCGGTTGGCGCGGCGCTGGCCGGTGGACGAACCAAGTCGAGTGATGTCATTCACGATGCCGACCTTGCGGTCTACGAGGCGAAAGAGGGAGGTCGAGGTCGAGCCGCTTTCTGCGACGCCGAGATGCGCGCTCGTCTGCTCTCCGAAGCCGACCTCGACACCGCCATCCGTCGGGGGCTCACCAATGGCGAATTCGAGCTGCACTTCCAGCCCACGTACCACCTGTCGACGGGCGTTCTCGATGGGGCAGAGGCACTGCTCCGATGGAATCGGGCGAACGAAGGCACCGTCAGCCCTGCTCGCTTCATCGAGTTCGCAGAGCGGTCCGATCTCATCTCCGAGATTGATACGTGGGTGACGCAGCGGGCGGTCGCTCACCTCGCACGGTGGCAGCAAGATCCCGTGCTCCGGCATCTCAAGCTGGCGGTCAACGTCTCGGGTCGACACCTGATGAGGGGAGACCTGTCGGACAACCTGCTCAGTGCGATCAAGGCCACGGGCGCTGATCCAAGGATGCTCACGGTTGAAGTCACCGAGAGTGCGCTGTTAGACGACTTCGTCACAGCGGGTGACCATCTCAAGCGTCTGCGCCATCGGGGCGTGACTGTCGCGATCGATGATTTCGGAACGGGCTATACGTCGCTGGCTCATCTGCGGCGTCTTCCGGTTGACGTGCTCAAGGTCGATAGGACCTTTACATCGAACCTGCACCGGCCAGATGACCTTTCACTGGTGAAGTTGGTGATTGAGACCGGCCATCTGCTCGGACTTGAAGTGACAGTTGAGGGTGTCGAACACTTCCAGCAGGAAGACATCTTGCGGCGGCTTGGAGCCGACCGGCTCCAGGGCTACCGATTCGGCTACCCGATGAGTGAACTCGATCTGCGGAACCACGTGATGGCGGTAACCCGCAAGATCGCTGCACGAACCTGAGCCGTTTGGCGTCGGCAGCCTGGATCCTTGCCCGATAGACACGGGAAGGAGAACGCCGTGGAATCGTTAGAGCCAAAGAGCGGGGTGGTGGGGCATTAGGTCCTGATCTGGTGGCCGTCCCGTCCTGTTGCGAAAATAGATAAGTGCTGCATAATGTCGCTTATGTCAAATAGGGGGAGTGGAAAACCCCACTAAATAGGCGAATCCTTGTGATCGAGGCTGTTATGACGGCTACAGGCGGGCATTGATGGTGATGCGAAGCTTGTGAACGGGGCCTGTGAACGACTTCTGCAACCGAAGACCCTTTGGCAGAACGGGCGCAGAGCGCGCAAACGGACAGTGCTCAGACACAAACGTCACCGACGGTCGGGAACCCCGGCGGTGATTCGGCTCAGCCGGCGACCACGGCGCCTGGCGTCGACACATCTGCAACGGCCGCCAGCGATGAAGCTACTCCCCCGGCGGACCCAGAACGCTCAGCGCAACCGGCCACCACAAACTCGACAGTGGCGCCATCGAACGCTCCATCCACCTCATCAAGTGGCGCCACAACGTCGACCACCGCAGCTGCTGCCCCGCAATCCTCAACGACGGCGGCTCCGGCACCACAAACCGTGTCGGTTGGGCCAGGGCTGGGTTCCGATGGACCAATCAGCGGAGGTCAGCTCAATGTCGATCCGTACAACGTCGCATCCAACTGGAACGGTGAGTGGTGCGACCCTGCAGGTAGAGCTGTCGGGCAAGACCCGGCGTTGCGAACGGGTGGTGCGCATGTGCATGCCGTGCTGTGGATCAAAGTGCCGGGCGAAGCAGACGGGTGCGCCGCTGGTGCCGGTCAGTTTGTTCCCGACAAGGCCTACGAGCTCGCCACTGGTTGATGAGTACTGGTTGATGAGTCCTTGTTGATGAGGAGTGGCTGATCTGTGCACGGGCGGGCGTGTACGATGAGGCCCTGCGGCGTCGCATGCGTCCAGAAGGCACACGTGCCAGTTGTCGAACGTTGGAGGGAGCATGTTCGAGGATGTACCGAGGGAGTTTTGGTTTTTCGGCTTGGTCTTGGCGGTCTTCGCCGTGATGTGGATCGCCACCATCATCCAAAGTGCACGGCGAGTAGCCGACCCCTCCGAGCGCCGCTGCTAACTGGCCCGGAACCCGCCAGTCGAAATCGTGGATATCCCCGATTCGTCGCGAGTGGAGATGCACGAGGTTGGTGGTTGACCCCAACAGGAGGCACGCAAATGCATCATCACAGAGAGCTCGGATCCTTTCGAAGTCACCCTGACGGGGCAGATTCGTCCGCCGGCTTCGACAACTCCTTTGCGATGTCTGACCTGGTTCTCGAATCGGTGACCGTTCGGCGATCGCTTGCCGACGCGTCAGATGGTCTTGAGCTCGGACGTGAAGGATCTAAGATCTTGCTCACCGCGGCATCGATCGCCGGCGTGTTCGTTTTCATGCTTGTTGTCGTCGTTCTGCTGGTGACCTTCGACCTGCCGGTCTTCATGAAGGTTGCCGCTGGTCTGTCGTTCTTCACTTCTGGCTCACCGGTGCTTGTGGCCCAGGTTCGAAAGCTCATGCACCTTCGACGCCTCAGGGGCTAACCGCTTCTGCCCGCCAATCCAGATCGGGCTGGCTATCGCAAGTTGACGTGAATCAGCTGCGGACCGAACTCGTCGCTTGCCACGTGAACCTCACCTCGGCCGTCCCCTCCGAGGTAGACGCTTGCGCCCGCACCACCGATGAGGCCTTCGACGCCATCGAAGAGCGGGCCAATCGCGCTCTGTTGTTCGATGATGGCCTTGAGGCAGCTGTCGCCGATGCGAAAGTAGGCAGCCTCGATGGGCAACACGCAGAGCGGGGTGAGCGAGCCGAGAAGGGACTGTGGGTCAATCTCGGGCTGAAAGACTTGAAGCTGCTGGCAGCAATGAGCGTCTGGGTCGCCGCCCGCAGCTTCGATCTCGCCGTACATGTCGTCTGAGGTGTCCGTGTCGATCCAGCGCACGTTCCACTCTCCGGCCGCGTCAGCAACGACGTGCTCGAAGTGCTCGCCGATAGCTATGGCGTCTGCGACCTGAAACGAGCCGAGGTCGGTAAACCGAGAGTTGGGGAACTGTTCGACGGGCAGCATGGCGAGATCGTAGGCGAGTGTCAGCTGCCGGTGATCTCGTAGTTCTCGATCGTGATGTAGTCGCCACCTGCGCTGTCGGCGATGTACTCAAGGAAGTCTCCACCGCACCTGATCATCCGGCCGGTTTCGTCGGTCTCAACAACGAGTCGATACAGCGGATCTTCGTCCAGCGTGACCAAAAATGCTCGGCACGCGTCGTGAACTTCCGGCACCGTCAGCGGTTCTGCGCCCTGATCGTGGGTGCCGATGTCATCTCCGGTTTCGACCCAGGCGTCGTCGACGAACACTCCGTTGTTTTGAACCGTGGATTGCTCGTACGCACGCTCGACGACAACGCCGTTGGCGACGGTGATCGTCGTCGTAGATCCGCCCACAATGCTCAGAAACGATCGTTCATACCGATGATTGGACGACGTCGCATAGAGCGCTTCCGACTCATCGACGAGGGCCATCAGGCCCTCCATGCCCGTATGTGTCTTGACTCTGAACTCGACACTGTCGGCGAAGAAAACGATGAGGTCCTCCTTCGTGGCTTGGCCGGACTCGACCTGGTCAACCCAAAACGCCTTGCCTTCAGGCTCTGATGGCCGCTCGAGCACCTCGACGTACATGAAGTCGACCCACTCGGCAGTGGTGGCGTTCAGTTGGCTTCCGAAGGTTTGCTGAAACTCGGGCGACGTGCGGAAGAAGGCAACCATCTCGGTGAGTGCCATCCCATCGATTCGCCGATCAACCCAGTACTCGAGGCCAGCTTCCTCAGGGTGACGATCGAGTAGTGCCAGATAGAGACGATCGATCTCACCCTCTACTCCGGCCACACCTCGCTCGACCGACGGCGCTGACGGTGCCGACGGCTGCGCAGCGACGGGACTGGCGGTGAGCACTGCCATGAGCGTGACCACGACGAAGAGGCCAAGGCCTCGACGACGACCTCGTCGTGGGTGTTGGCGTTGGCGAGCGGGTCGCGCCAAAGCAGCAGCGCAGTGTGTAGATGTCATGATCGGTCCCTCCAGGCGATCTAACGCCGGCGAGCCCGGCACGTGCCGCCAAGCTAGGAGTGCCGGCCGCATCGGGCATCGGGAGGGGCCCCGTTCCGCGTTAGGGAGTCCTGGCTCAGGTCATGGGTCGATTTGACCGAAAACCGAACCACGAGCCCAAACGAACCGTCTGAGGGAACATGAACGTCACCAAACTCGCGATCGCTACGGTCGCATCGCTCATTACCGCCACCGTTCTGGCCATCTTTCTTGCATGGGTCGAAACCACGCACGCCATCAACATCTACGGGTTCTCGGCGTTGTTCATCGTTCCCGTCGGCGCCATTGCGTGCGGGTTCGTCAGTGCCATCGGGTTCTGGCTTGTCAGCCGGGCGCTGCACATTCGGCCAACCGGTGCGGCTCGCTTCTTTCCGCTGCTCACCGCTCTTGTCACCTTCGGATTGGCCAACTATCTCAGCTACCGCTGGCTGACCTTCCCGAACGGCGCATCACCGTCAGACATCATGGGCTTCGTTGAATACCTGAAGCTTGTGTCGACCGAGTCGAGCTACTCAATCGGAAGCTCAGGCAACGACTCGACGATTGATCGACTTGGCACGTTTGGCTATGTCCTCACGGCACTCCAGATTCTCGGCTTTGCAGCAGGCGGGTTCTTGCTCTCGTCCACGCTCACCCGCATCCCCTGGTGCGAAGCCTCGGCCCGCTTTATGAAGAAGGCCGGGTCGGATCAGCGATTCTTCGGCGAGGCCGGATTCGGCAACGAGGCCGAGGTGTCGTTCGCAGCAATTGCGGCCCACGACATCGAAACCGTTCGATCAATCGTTGCCGGTGAGCACGAAGGCGTGAAGACCCGCAAGCGTCGGTTCATGCTGACCCTCACCGACCACGAGTGTTCGCACTGCGGCATGCAACGCCACACACTGTCTTCGTCGCAGCTCAACGGCAACAACTGGTCGGTGATTGCGACGGAATCGTTCGACCAGCCCGGAT
The DNA here is from genome assembly GCA_938009905.1 of uncultured Acidimicrobiales bacterium. Taxonomy (GTDB): domain Bacteria; phylum Actinomycetota; class Acidimicrobiia; order Acidimicrobiales; family SZUA-35; genus CALEWY01. The sequence goes on from CALLGK010000178.1 coordinate 8,701, forward strand.
CTCTCGCTCCCTCATCACCAGTCCTTGTCAGCTGAAACACGAATGAGGCAGCGCTGTAGAACCCTTAGGTCAACGGCAACGGGGGTTGCAGCCACGCAGGGCGATCACTCACCGTCACGCTCGTGACCCACTTGATCCATTCGGGGCCTCGACGGCCGGGCACGACGAGTCGAACCGGTGCTCCATGGCCCCGTCGCAACGGTTTCCCTCCGTAGCCGACGCACAGGTAGAGATTCGCCAGTTCGCCGAGTGGAAAGTGTCGCCCGTAGCCGGTGATCGACTCGACGTAGACGCTTCGTCCGATCGGAGCGTCGAAGAAGCTCGACAACGGCACGACATCCCAGGCTTGTTCGCTCCACCAGCCGCCTGTGCAGTCGAGCTTGGCGTTGATTGGCCTCGAGACCGATCGCAGCGCGTCGATCGGTACCACTCCCCCGCCGATTGTCAGCGACCACGATTCAGCATCGGTGTCTCGTGGACTGCTGTCGTTCAGCCAGATGACTGACGGCATGTTCTCTGGATCACCAGATGCGATTTCGTGTGAGCCGGTCGATCGGCGATCACCTCCCGCCAGATCAACCGAGCCAGCCACGAATCGTTGCGTGACGTGCAATGTCGCAGCAACGGCCGTCGCACCACCGAATCTGAGGAGCGCCCGTCGGTCGTCATCGCGGGCCGTAGGACGAACGGGCCGCGTGACGACGTGCCAAATCAGAAACGGAATGGTGGCAAACCCGAACAACTCGTGGGTCCACAGTGCAGACCATTGGCCGACGCCGAACCAGAGTCCGGTGGCGTGCAGCATGCCAAGCGCAAGCGTGGCCAATACCAGAACCCCAAACAACGTCGAGATCCAACGAGAAAGTCGTCGACGCCGAAACCCCGTCTTGACCGAGCCTCGCATCTTGGCCGGTATGAGAAGGGCGAGCGTGATGCCACATACGCCATGAGCGAACGTGAGCACCCCGCTCAACCGGTCACCAACCGACCACGACACCAGCCCTGTGACAATCGCTCCAAGCACAAGAAGCTCAAGGGCAAGATTGACCTGCCGGGGTGTCAGCCGAGCTCCCCGCTGCAACGGCTTCTTGCGCCCGGTCGGCTGGGTCTGCACCAAGGATGAGATGTCACTCATGAGCCGACCGTACGACTTAGACCTGACTCTAAGTCAAGGGCCGTTTCGGGTAGATTTCGACCAGATGACGACGGCGGAGAACACGATGTCGATTGGTGAGGTTGCGCAGATCAGCGACACGCCTGCGACCACGCTTCGCTACTACGAGCGCCAGGGCCTCATCGATCCTCCTGCGCGCATCGCCGGCCAGCGTCGGTATGACGAGTCTGTTCTGAGCCGACTCATGGTGATCAAGTTCTGCAGGATCGCCGGACTCTCGCTCGATCAGGTTGCTCGCGTGCTCGCTGATCGGTCACCACAGCGAAGAACGACAAAGCAGCTCGCCCACGATCAGATTGCCTTGATCGACATCCAGCTCGGTGAACTCCAGCTGGCTCGTCGCATGATGGAGGCCGTCACAACGTGCGTCTGCGCAAACGTGGAAGATTGCGAATGCACAGCCATGGACGCCGTGCGCATCGAGCTCGCCAGCCGTCTCGATTAGGGACCCAAGGTTCTTGCCCCTCGACGCGCCCCTCGAATGTCCAAGAACCAGTTTGACCAGCCAACAACTATTTGGCGGCGGCCTCGCGTCGTCGAGAGACAAGCACGAGGCCGGCACCGGCCATCATGATCAGGAGTGCCGCCGTGGCCAACTCCCGTGAGGAAGCTCCCGTGAAGGCGATGGTTGGTGGCGCTGCTTGCACGGTTACACCGGCAGTTCCCTCCGCCGTGAGGCGGGTAACGCCGTTTGAAAGCGTGAGAGGCTCCAGCGTCGTCGGTGACACCGGTGTGCCTGCGACCTCCGCGACGTTGACGGTGTCGACGTTGACGATCGAGGAGCAGGAGTACTGCCAGCGCTCACCTGGTTCGAAACGATCATCGCCGTCGCCGGTTATCTCCACCGGACCGGTGATGGCCGTGTCACAACGCGGATCAGTCACGACCACGTCGTCGAGTGGCACGAGCCCGGTGTTGAAGGCATCAAAGGTCCAGGTCACTGACTCGCCAGGAGCGACGACGGCGCGGTCGGCACTCTTGGTGAAGTCGATCTCTGCGACGTAGACGCCAGCCTCGTCCGCTGCGTCGTAGAAGGTGCCGAAGGAGTCCTCAGCCGTGACCGTTGCGACGTTGATCGTATTGACCGTGACGATCATCGGGCAGGTATAGGTCCAGATTTCACCTGGAGAAAGGATGCCGTCAGTGTCGCCGTTCGGGCCGACGAGGCTGCACCGGTTGTCGGTGACCAACACATTGAACAGGTCGATGTCTCCGGGGTTCGAGACCGTGATGGTGAAGTTCACTCGGTCCCCCGCGAACACCGCCTCGGCATCGACTGACTTGGTCAGCTCGAGGCCAGCAGCGTCAATGGCGTCGGTCCCGATCTCGCTCACCGGTGTGCCGGTCGTGTCCGTCGCCGTAATTGTTGCGGTGTTGGTGAAGCCGGTGGCGATGGCCGTGATGGCGCAGGTCCATTCCCAAGTCTCCCCTGGGTTCAAGATGTTGTCGCCATCGTCACCGACAGGTCCTGTGATCGAGGTGCAGAGTGCGTCGTCGAGCACGACGTCGGAGAGATCGGTTTCACCAACGTTCTCAGCAGTGATCGTGAAGGCAGCGTCTTCGCCAATGGTCACGATCTCGTCGACCGCGGTCTTGGTGACGACGAGGGCCCGGATGGAGACGTCTGCGGTGTCGGTGCCGCTGATGGGGTCGCCTTCTGGGTCGGTGGTGTTGACGGTTGCGGTGTTGGTGAGTCCTGCGGTGACACCTGTGATGGTGCAGGTCCATTCCCAGGTTTCGCCGGGCTGGAGGATGTTGTTGCCGTCGTCGCCGGTTGGTCCTGTGATCGTGGTGCAGAGTGAGTCGTCCAGCGTCACGTTGGTGAGATCGACTTCACCGGTGTTCTTGGTGGTGATGGTGAAGACTGCGTCCCCACCGATCTCGATCGATGCACTTGCTGCGGTCTTGGTGACGACGAGGGCCCGGATGGAGACGTCTGCGGTGTCGGTGCCGCTGATGGGGTCGCCTTCTGGGTCGGTGGTGTTGACGGTTGCGGTGTTGGTGAGTCCTGCGGTGACACCTGCGATGGTGCAGGTCCATTCCCAGGTTTCGCCTGGGTTCAAGATGTTGTTGCCATCGTCGCCGGTTGGGCCGGCGATGTTCGTGCATTGAGCGTCGTCAATCAGCACGTTGGTGAGATCGGTCTCGCCGGTGTTCTCCGCAGTGATCGTGAACAGGGCGTCGTCGCCAGCAGAGACACTGGCGTCCGCAATGGTCTTGGTTACCGCAAGCTCGCTCACGGCGACGTCTGCGTCGTCGGAGTCGCCCACCGAGCTGCCGGTTGGATCGAGGCCGGTCACGGTGGCGGTGTTGGTGAATCCAGCGGTGACCGCCGCAACGGTGCACGTCCATTCCCAGGTTTCGCCGGGTTGGAGGATGTTGTCACCGTCATCGCCGGTTGGTCCGGCGATGGTGGTGCAGAGTGCGTCGTCGAGCACGATATTGGTGATGTCGAGCCCGCCGATGCTGGTCACCGCGATCGAGAAGGTCGCTTCAGACCCGGCTTCAACGGTGGTGTCATCGGCTGTCTTGACCAGCGCCAGGCCGGGCACGAAGACATCTGCGGTGTCGGTGTTGGTGACGGGGTCGCCTTCTGGGTCGGTGGTGTTGACGGTTGCGGTGTTGGTCGTGTTGGCCGTGACACCTGTGATGGTGCAGGTCCATTGCCAGGTTTCTCCTGGGTTGAGGATGTTGTTGCCGTCGTCACCGGTTGGGCCGGTGATGCTGGTGCACTGAGCATCGTCGAGCAGGACGTTGGTGAGGTCTGTTTCACCGGTGTTCTCTGCCGTGATCGTGAAGACGGCGTCGGTGCCGATCGGAATGACCTCGACGTCAGCCGTCTTGGTGACGGTGAGGTGTGAGACGGCCACTGAGTCGGTGTCGGTGCCGGTGATGGGGTCGCCTTCTGGGTCGGTGGTGTTGACGGTTGCGGTGTTGGTGAGTCCTGCGGTCACGGCGGTGATGGTGCAGGTCCATTCCCAGGTTTCGCCGGGCTGGAGGATGTTGTTGCCGTCGTCACCGGTTGGTCCGGTGATGGTGGTGCATTGCGCGTCGTCGATCGCGACGTTGGTGAGGTCTGTTTCGCCGGTGTTTTGGGCGGTGATGGTGAAGACGGCGTCGTCGCCGGATGGGATGGTGGCGTCGGTGGCGGTTTTGGTAACGGTGAGGTCTGAGATGGCGACGTCTGCGGTATCGGTGTCCGAGACGGCATTT
>CALLGK010000179.1 GCA_938009905.1 uncultured Acidimicrobiales bacterium
CAGGCAAGTGTGGCCGAGGTGCGTGAAGCCGACGGCGACCTTTTCTGGGGATGGCGTCGAGTGGGGTCAGCCGGTAGCCACGGGCCGCTCGGGATCGGTTGACCAACCAGACCACGAACCGATGTAGAGCCGGGCTCGGCCGAGGCCGACAGACTCCATTGCCAGAAGGTTGTTGCACGCACTCACACCGGAGCCGCAGTAGATGATGGCCTCGCTGTCGACGCCGGCTTCTGCGAATCGTTCGACCAGTTCGGCGTCTGGTCGGAATCGCCCGCCGGCTCCCAGATTCTCAGCAAATGGCAGATTCACGGCGCCAGGAATGTGTCCGGCCTGAGGGTCGACCGGTTCCGTCTCACCTCGGTAGCGCTCGGGGCTCCGACTGTCGGCCACGACACCGCCGGCTTCGATGTGAGCCACCACGTCGTCTGCCTCTACGAAGATGCCGTCTGGCCACGGCAGCGCGGCCCGATCGACCGGATCGACGGACACCTGGCCCCGTTCGATCGTGCCCTTCCACGCCTGAAGGCCTCCGTCGAGCAGCGCTGCTGACTGGCCCAGCTGGCGGAGCATCCAGACGAGACGGCCGGCGACCATGCCACCAAGGTCGTCGTACACAACGACGGTGGCCTCGTTGCCAATGCCGAGCTGGCCAAGACCGGCGGCGAACACCTCGGGTGTTGGCAGCGGATGGCGGCCAACCACCGGCCCGGCATCAGACGCCAGCACCGTCTTCATGTCGACAAAACGAGCACCAGGCAGGTGACTGTCGAGGTAGGCCGTGTAGCCGTCTCGACCGTCGAGGTACGAGCGCACGTCACACACGACAACCACGTCGTAGTTGGTTGCGAGCCAGTCGGCAGAGACGATCGGATCGATTAGTTGTTGGTCGGGGGCACCGTCGAGATTGGGAGTTCCCATTCGCTTATGGTGCCTCGAAGTTGTTCGGTCACCACGGTTTCGAGCTCACTGCTCGAAACAGGCTTCGTCAGGTATGCGTCCACCTCGCCGACACGGTTGTCGTCCAGGTCGTCTCGTCGCAGTTCACCTGTCAACAAGACGAATGGAATCTGCGAGTCGTTGTTCGTAGAGCGAAGCGCCTCCAAGAGATCCAGGCCACTTCGTTCTGGCATGACGTAGTCGCACACGATGAGATCGATCTCTGACGTTGCGCCCAGTACTGCGAGTGCCTCATCGACACTGTGAGCTTCAGCAACGGTGTGGTTGCCCCGCGCCAACATGTGCTTCAAGAGCAATCGCGACACCGAGTCGTCGTCGACGATCAGAACGTGAGCCACGACCTCACCAGTTCCGGAGGATGTCTTCGATGTCGGAAACCATTGTGAATACCTGGTCGAACTTCGTGAGTTCGAAGACACGCATCGCGTCTGCTGATTCGGGGGACACGAGCTTCACGTCGCCGCCCACGGTTCTGGCATCTTTCATTCCCTTGACGAGGGCGGCGAGACCAGCTGAGTCGACAAAGTCGACGTCGCTCAGGTCGATCGCGAGGTTGACTAGACCATCGCTCATGGCCTGATCGAGCACGTTCCGCAGAGCGGCCGCTTCCAGTGCATCGAGCCGGCCGCTGAGGGTCACGGTCATGACAGATTGCTCATGGCTGCCGGTCAAAATGTCCATGTTTGTATGTCGACCAAACTCAGTCTTGGCTTGAGGTGTCGGACGCAACGTCGACCGCAAAAGCCATGGTCCAGTTGTTCGTCGCATCGATTCGCTGGTAGTCGAGAGACGTTGCGACCTGTTCGACGATCATCAGGCCGTACCCCCTTACCTGGGGGTTCTCCGGATCGGGTGGGACAACGCAGCTCGGCTCGAACTCGTTTCCACAATCGCTGAGGCGCACGAACAGCTCGGTCTTGTCAGTCGTGGCCGACAGCATGATGCGCCCGTCGGAAGGACGAGCGTGATCAACCACGTTCGCCGCCACCTCGTGAATCGCAAGTTCGATGGCGCCCCGGCTTGCGGATGAACTCCAGCCCACCGCCTCGAAGACCTGATCGAGCCACTGGCCAAGGTCACGCAAGCCGAGATGGCTGGCTTCAAGAATCGTGTCGTGTGGCATCACGCTTGGTCCTGACGTGTGCCGGTGATCGAGAGCACGAGCAGCGTTCGATCGTCTTCTTGTGCGGTACCAGCAGCGAACGACTCGACCTGATCGAAGAGCCGCTCCGCCTGTCCCTTCGTCGAATGAGTGGCGAACGTCAAGGCCGTCGCCAGTCGATCCTCGCCAAACATCTCTCCTGAAGGGTTTCGTTGCTCAGTAAGACCATCAGACGCAACGATAAGTCGATCGCCAGGCTCTGTACGTTTCACTGTCTCATCGAATGGTGGTGTGAGTTCGAACGGCAGCACGCCAATCGGAGGAATGTCCGCCTCAAGCACCTTGACCTGCCCTCGGCTGCACCACATCACCGGGCTATGTCCTGCGTTCGCGAGGCGTAGCTCGCCCGTCTGTTGGTCGAAGGCACCGGCAATCATCGTGACGAACAGGCCCGCGTCGGAAAGAAATTCGTACATCCAGGCATCAATCCGAGCGAGCACGGCCGCCGGGCCCGTTCGGCCAGCTTCCTGGAACGCGGCATGCGATGCGGAGATGACGTTGGTCATCATCATCGCGGCTGGAAGACCCTTGCCCGACACGTCGCCGACAACGAAATGCAAGATGTCGCCGATCTCGGCGTAGGTGAACAGATCACCGCCAGCCGCTCGGGCAGGGTCGGAGCGAGCGAACAGTTCGGCGCCTGCGATTGTTGGCGTCCAGCGGGGCAGGGCCCGAATCGCGAGCTCGGAAGCAGTGTCGTGATCTCGGGCGACGACAGCTTGCTCGATGGCCTCGCGGTGGAGGTGACTCGTATGGAGTGCGCCCAACGCCATGTTTGCGACCGCGGTCAGCAGCTTGTGGTCAGCCGTTCCAAACGGTCTACCGGAGCGTCGTGCGATGAGGGTTGCTTCCCAATCGCTGGCGTTGGTCACGGTGATGGAGGCCGTCGTTGGGGCCAAGCTGTGGACGTGCGACGGCGTTCGCTCGCTCGATGTCATCCGGCCCTCAGTACTTGAAACTGGCTCACCAACCGATGGATGAAGAATGAGGGCGTCTGCGGAGAGAAGAGTGGTGGCGCGGTCGAGGATCTCTCGCACGGATGTTTGGCCGTCCAACGAATCGATGTTGACCTCGGTGAGACCGTACAGAGCAAGAAGTTGATCGTTTGCTTCCACGAGCGCGCTTGTCAGCGAGGCGGTGGCCTCGAGCTGTTGCTCAGTCTGGTGATGTGCGCCGTCGCTAGTCATCAGAGGTGGGTTGGCTAGGCGATGTCGAACGCCGCGTCGAGCTTGGTGAGTTCCAGAATCACTCGGACGGGATCAGATGGAGAAACAAGAACCAGATCGCCACGTAGTTCTCGGCAACGCTTCATGCCACGAACGAGCTCAGCGAGAGCGGTTGAGTCGACAAACTCGACGTTGGCGAGGTGAACACGAATGTTGTGATGGCCGTCTTCGAGCGCCTGCTCGACAGCGGCTCTGAACAAGTCGGCCTCGTGTGCGTCGAAACGGCCGTGAAGCACGAGCTCTGATGTCTGTTTTCCTGGGTGCACTTCGGTGGTGATGTCCATCGTTGGATCTCGCTTGGGTTGGAAGTCGTTGTGGGACAGCTGTCAGCTGATGAGTCGAGGAGGAGCCGCATGGTTGTCGATGTCGTATCGACCGCGCAGGTCGTTCCACCTGATGATGGCCAAATCTCGAAGGAACTCTGCCGCTACTTTGGCAGCGTCGACCTTTGAACCAGGGGCATCAATCCACGTGACCGGGACCTCGGTGGTCGTGAGATCGAACTTGCCAGCGAGATACAGAATCTCGAGGTCGAATGAGAACTCATCGATGAGTTGACGACGAAACAGAAGGTCCGCCGCATCGGCAGTAAAGAGCTTGAACCCGCACTGGGTGTCGGACACCGGGATGCGAAAGAGGCCGCGAACGAGGAGACTCAGGCCCGAGCTGAACACCTTTCGAGCGAGGGACTTGTTCGCAACCTCGGCACCGTCTGCTGCTCGCGAGCCGACGACCACGTCGTGCCCAGCGTCGATCTCCTGGACGAGTGACTCGATGTGCTCAATCGGTGTTGATTGATCTGCATCGGCAAACAGCACGAGTTCGCCGCTGGCCGCCAACATGCCTCGGCGAACGGCGCTTCCTTTGCCGCCGTTCTGATCGGCGATCAGGAGGCGAAGATTGACGAGACCGAGGTCTTGGACCAGCTCAACGGTGGTGTCGGTGCTGCCGTCGTCGGCAACGATCAGCTCCCATGGGTGGCCGAGCGAGCTCATGTGTGTTGCGATGGCGCCGATCGTCGGCACGATGCGCCACTCTTCGTTGTAGGCCGGGATGACAACGGAGAACTTGGGCCGCCCTTCAATCGGTGTGGCGGCCCACTCGCGATAGGCGTCGAGCTTCGAGTTGTTGAGGGTGCTGAGTTCGGTCATAAGAGTGCCTTGCTGTGTTTCAACGTGGTGGGGGAGGTTCGCCGTACTCCGAAGAGATGGCTTGCGGCGACGGCTGCGAGCAAGAGCGCCATCGCTGTGACCTGCGCAGAGATGAGAGAGTCGATGCTCGATCGGCCTGTGAACAACAGAACTGTCTGAACAGCTGAGCCGCCAACGAGCACGACTGACTCGCGTCGTCTTCCCATCGCCAGATGGTGGCTGACGATCAAGTTCGCCATAGCGAACAGCGAGGTCGCAAAGGCGTACCACGACAGCGGCGATGAGACGTCTGCATACTCGGGTCCAAAGACTCTTCCGAGGACTGGGCCACCTAGGATTCGGGCACCGCAAACGAACGCGACGCCCATGAGTGCGACGACGCCGAGTCCGGCATAGAGAAGTCCGTCTGTGCCTTCGCCACGCTCATCACGTTGTGCGGCCGCAGGAAAGAGGGTGGTCGCTACCGACCAGGAGAGGAAGAACACCGCTCTGCCAACGAGAGCTATTGCGGCGTAGATGCCAGCGGTTTCGGGGTCGAGAAACCTCTTGGCGATCAAGACGTCTCCGTTGTTGATCACGATCTGCCCGAAGAGCAAGACCGCAACGGGCGTGGCGTACGCGGCGAGATCGCCCCTGACAGCTGTCGTGAGGGGGCTGCCAGGGGTCTGTTCAGTAAGCCACTGGACGTGTATCCATACGGCAATGAACGAGACGGTCAACCCAACGGTCGCCCCCTCGACGCCAAGCCCAAGGGCAACAAGGGAGACACCGATCGACACCCTCACGAGCATCTCGACCACAAAGGTTGCAGCCAGCCTCGTGAAGGCCATCTGTCCTTGCATCACCCCTCGCCCAACGGCTTGGACGAGATAGAACGGCATGCCGAGCCCGAGAATGACGAAGGGCAGAGCAGACGCCGAATTGAAGAAGTCTCGCCAGAATTCTGCGCCGACAACCAGTACGAGCATCGTAAGAACGCCGACCCCAGCTGCTCGACGCTCCAGCCAGCGAGCGAGATCGACCGTCTTGCTCGGCTCGCCAGCGACCGCATAGACGCCGGCAAAGCGCGCCGCCATGAGTTGCAGAGCGATGGCGATAGCCGTGACAAGCAGCATGATCGTGACCATCAAGTTCGCGTCGGCGAACTCTGCAGGGGTGAGCCAGCGTCCGAGAAAGACGTTCAACAAGTAATTGCCGGCGTTTGCGATGATCATCGCAAACCCAAGAACCATGCCGCCCGTCGCAAGCTGCTTCCCATCGCTTGACATCGCGGATGGCTCGTCGACCGTTGAGCGGTCGACCATGTCTCCTATGGTCTCAGCGGTGGGGGCAGCCATGGGGTCAGCGTCGGTTCTGAAGCTTGCCGAGGTGCACGAGGTGCCAGTCGATGACCTCAGCCATCGGGATGCCAGTTGCCGCCAGATAGTTACGTTCACCGTGCTCGGCGTTGAGACCCGGATCGTCAAGAAGCTTGGCGAGCGCGTCAGCCAAGCTTCTCGCATCTCCGGGCTCGAAGTACTGACCGACGAACCCTTCTTCTTCGATCACTTCGACGAAGTCGCCGATGGCTGGCAACACGGCGCTGCGGCCGTACGACCCCGCTTGATGCAACACGCCTGAGCTGCCCGTGGTCGACGTGTAGGGGAATGCAGTTACGGTCGATTCGAGGAAGAGTGGTGCGACGTCTTGCTCTTCGACATACCCAGTGAACACAACGTTGTCGAGATCCTCACAGGAGGCGGCGACACCGGCGAGATATCCGACCGAGTTGGGGCTGTCTGTGCCGGCGATGACGAGCTCGAGATCGTCGTAGCCGCGCGTGATCAGTTCGCGAAACGCATCAACGAGAACGTCGACCGTCTTGTACGTTCCCCACTTGCCGAATGCGAGAATCTTTCTCGGTCCGTCGGATGGTGGACCGAACGACGGCTCGTCGATCTCTTCGAAGCTGCCGTGCGGAGCGAGGATGACGTTCTGTGCGCCGTAGCTATCGCGCAGAAACTCGACGTATCGGGGAATGGTGAGAGCGACGTAATCCGCCCGCAGGATCGCTCGGGTGAGCATTCGTCCCGCGGTGTTCATGAGCCATGCTGCTGCCTTCGAATCGGCAAATCCTGCATCTTGCATGTCGACGTTGTCAGCCAAATTGTGCAGGATGACGCCGGTTGGGATGCCGGCGGAGCGAAGCATCGCCGGGAGGAGAAGCCCGAGCCCGCCCGGAAGTCGTTGGTCACCAAACGTCGCAAACTGGAGGTTGACCAGCACTGCGTCGACGTTCGCTTTTCTGACAGCACGAAGCAGGCGCACTGGATTGGTGATGTCGTTGAACGTCCAACATGCGTTGGCCTCCACCTTGTTGGCGTTCTCGTCGAGTTCGAGCGGGGTACCGGCATCCGTCTTGTCGGCAAAAATGACAATCGAGTCGACGTCGTCGCTAGCGGCGAGATGATTGACGAGGTGATAGCCAAACTCGTTGAGGCTGTTGCGACCGGGAGGGAAGGCGGTGATGACCCCGATTCGCCGAACGTCGGTCCAAGGTGTGGTCGATTGACTCTTTGCGTGCTGCATACGTGATCTCCTATGGACGATCATCGGCAGGTGCGTCTAGATGCTTGATCACTCGACCTCCCATGAGGGGGTGAGGATCGTGAGCACTGCAGCGGTATAGCTCTCGCCGTCGCTGTCCAGTCGTAGAGAGCCGCCAAGCGCTCGTGCGATCCGACGCGACAGTCCCAGGCCAAGGCCGAGTCCTTGCTGTGCTCTGGCGGTTGTGTCGTCCAACATCGAGAAGTCGTGGAAGAGGTCGTGGATCTGGTCGGGGTCGATTCCCGGTCCGTTGTCGCGAACTCGAACAGTCAATTGATCGTCATCGAGGTGGAGCTCGACGCGAACCGAACCGGGCGCCCCATGAGCCGCGACATTGTCGAGCAGCTCGTCAATGATCTGACCGATTCGTCCGTCGTCGATTTCGAGCACTCGCTCGTCGATGAATGAGGCAACGGTGAGCAGATGGCCGCTGTTCAACAACGGACGAGCCCAGCGGTCGCGAATGGATTCCGCAACATCGGCCGCGAGAACCGGTCGAGTCTCTGGAGTGAGGTTTCCCGTCTCGAGCTCAACAAGGTCAAGCAAGCGAGACAACAACTGATGCAGTCGTTGCGCTGAGTCACGCGCCGTCCCGAGGTAGGTCTGCGGCTGCTCACCATCGAGGTGTGGTCCCAGAAGCTCAAGCATTCCGAGTATTCCGTTGAGGGGCGTCCGCATCTCGTGGCTGAGCGTGGCCAGAAACCGTTCGCGAGCCGACGAAGCAACTCGTAGCTGCTCAAGGGTCTGCTCAAGGTCGGCGGTTCGTTCACTGACCCTGGCATCGAGCGACTGGTTTGCGAGCCACAGTTCGCGCATGCCGCGGTCCGCTATCTCCTCAGCTTCGCGACGGGCGTGGCGCTCCCGCTCCAACCGTCGTTCGAGGCGCGCCACGCGTTTAGCCGTCGCCGCAACGGTTGGACGGTCTGCTGCCTCTGGTTCAAACGCGGTCGTCACGTCAGCATCGATCAAACAGACGACGGAGCGAGCTTGGTGGCCTTCACATCGAAGACGGTGATGGCGTCACCCATGCCGCTCACGACGGTGATTTGCACGTCCTCGTTGAAACGATCACCTGCGCCGAGAATGAGACCTTCAGCAAGTGCTCCGAGCCGACGCTCGGACTTGTAGGTGATGCGCAGCACGTTGTGTGGTAGATCCTCAAACTCAAACTCTGGCGGCTTTGCGTCGGGATGCAGCTTGAGGACCTCGGGATGGATGATGTCGTTTACCCGCCGAAGGAATGCGTGCGTGTCATCAGCGCCATCGACTAGTTCCGGATACCGGCCAGCAAGGTGCGGGAAGGCGTGGCGCCCCAGGATCTTGACCAGTTCGTCTGGCTGGTGTCCGGTCATCTCACACGCCGCCGTCACGAGCGATAGCAGTTCGGCATCGTCGTACTCGCCAAGAGACGTGTAGTGCCCGTCAAGGTTCGCTGCATCAAGCAGGTCGTCCCAAACATCCTCGCTGTAGAGGTCGACGACTGCGTCTTCGACCGCGTTGAAAATCACGCCTTTCATGGCGCCTTCCCTTCTGGTGGGTTGAGTTGTTCACTGATCGATTGCAAGCGATCTGTCGCCTCGCTGAGCTCGGTCAGCAGTGCTGGCAGCTTGGAGGTGAGTTCCGCATCAGATTGGGTTGCCTCGAAGTCGGCACCGAGGCGAGCGAGTTCAAGCGCACCGAGAAGCTGAGCGGTTGACTTGAGTGTATGAGCAGCCCGTCTGGCCAGAACCGGCTGATCAGAGGCTGTGCCTTCTTGCAGGTCGGATCGCCAACCGGGGACCTCAGCGATGAACGCCTCAATGATTGACTGAGCGATCGCGGGATTGCCCAGCTCGTCGATGAGTGCGCGGATCTCGGATGTGCCGTCATTGCCGGCTGGATTGACGTCGGTGTCCGTTCCAGACCAGCGGCCGATCATTCCAGCAAGATCCGCGAGCGAGACGGGTTTCGGGAGGTAGTCGTCCATGCCCGCATCGAGACACGTTTCGCGATCTCCAGCCATGACGCTCGCAGTTGTGGCAATAATCGGGATTCGGTTGCCGTCGCCCTCGGCTGATCGAATCAACCGAGTTGTTTGCAACCCATCCATATGCGGCATGTGCCAATCCATCAGCACGAGATCGAACCGCTTCTTCGCCAGCATGTCGATGGCTTCTGGACCGTTGTCAACCGTGGTGGCTCCGTGCCCCAAGTGTTCGAGCTGACTCTGCGCCAGCATCAGGTTCACGGCGCTGTCATCGACGACCAGAACATGAAGGCTGCTCGTTGAGCGCGCCCTGGTCGGTTCGATCGCAACAGCATCGTTCGCCCGCCGCCCGACGGGAAGTGGAATCGAGGCCGCAAAGGTGGTGCCGTCTGA
>CALLGK010000180.1 GCA_938009905.1 uncultured Acidimicrobiales bacterium
GAACCGTTCATCACCAGAATGTCGAGCACGCGGTCTGAACCCTCTGGGACTTCGTTGGGAAGCAGCGCTCCTGCTCCCGTGACGAGCCCGGCAATCGTTTCGGGATGGCGGGCCGCGAGCGTCAACGCCAACACGGCGCCCTGTGAGTAGCCGACCAGAATGGTGCGCTCCGGCCCAATGCCGGTCCGACGTTGTTCAGCGTCAAGGGTCGCCACGACGTTGGCGACGGCGTTGGCTACGGCGGCATCGTGGGCAAGTTCGAGACCCGCTGGCGTTGATACCGGGAGCCACCAGCCAAAGCCAGGCGGAACAACGGATGGGGCGCGAGGCACCACAATCTCGGCATCAAACCTGAGCGGCAACAACGTGTCGAACTGACCCTCATCGCTGCCGTCACCGTGGAGAACAACAACCAACGCCTGCCGCCCGAGCGATCGTCTGACGATGGTCGAGTTCTGAGTCTCGGAGCGGCGGCGTCGGCGCAGAAGCTGCATCATGCAGCCTTTGCCAGCTGCTTCTGCTTCTTCTTGGAGATCTGACCACTCTCGGCGTAGACCTTGAGCTCCTCGAGGAAGAGGTTGATGGTGTTTCGCAGCTTGACCTTAAACATCGGGCCCATCACCTTGCCGATGGCGTTCGTCTCCATCTGAATGTTGAGACTGACCTCACTCTTGTTGTTCCCGGTTGGTCGAACCGCAACCGTGTTTTGAGCGAGCGTGATGAATGACGGCATTCCGGTCACTCGAAAGGTGAACTGCTTTCTGCTTTCGTCGTAGGCGGTGAAGGTTTCCTTGAGGTCGCCAAACCCCGGGACGTCGCATACTCGGCCACCGACGAGCGCACCGTCCGGCGTTGGCGCATCGGGGTTTGGGCCAGACGATGCGACGGCCGATGACCACTCGCCGACCTTGTCGAAGTCGTGGGCCACGATGCTCCACAGCCGGTCGGCGTCTGCGTTTACGGCGACGGTGTTCTTGAGTTGCATTGGGTTCTCGTTTCGTTGAAGCGGAGGGTCTCGGATGAGACGCCTTCGATCATGAAGCCGTGTTGACGTCGCGCCATCGCCCCTGACCGCAATTCACCCGTTGCTGCCAGCTCGCATGCGCATGCTCGGCTCTCGGTGGGAAAACGGAGGGGTGATTCGGGTGAATGGGCGAGTCGCAATCGCCGGAAGGCTGGCAGTATTGGGTGATGGCCAGCGCTGGTTCCGACGTGGTCCCCATCGTGTGGGCCAAGCTAAAACCACCGATCTTGCGCCAGGACGCCGTCGATCGAGCCGAGCTTGTCGATCGCCTGACCGTGTTGGAAGAACCGGCGTTGACGGCGCTTGTTGCGCCCGCCGGCTACGGCAAAACCACCGCGGCCCTCCAACTCGTTCGGCGGCTTGGCAAGCCCCTTGCGTGGCTGTCACTCGAACCGCTCGATGATGACCCGCTGCGGTTCTGGACCTATGTGGCTGCGGCGATCGAAACAGCGGGCGTTGGTGGGCTCAGCGCCGTCTACGAGCTGCTCACAAACGGCGAAGACTCGCTCGGTGATGCCATTGGGTTGCTTCGAGGGTTGATTGAGTCAGCCAACCAAGACGTCGTGCTTGTTCTCGACGACGTTCAGGTGATCGAGGACGAGGCGATTCATCAGCGTCTGTCCGAACTGGTCCGCGGGCGGCCCTCAAACCTGCAACTCGTTTGCCTATCGAGAGCTGATTTGCCGCTGCCGGTCGGTCGGCTTCGCAGCAACAACCAGCTCACCGAAGCCCGAGTGGATGACCTTGCCTTCAGGCGAGCCGAGCTCGTTGCCGTGCTCGACAGCACGTTTGGCCTTGCCCCCCTGAGCGACGACAACGTTGATGCCCTGCTGGCTCGGACTGAGGGCTGGCCTGTCGGGGTATCACTCGCCGGTCTCGGTCTTGCCAACAACGCCGAGATCGAGGATGTCGATTCCTACGTCGCTCGATTCTCGGGCGACCGCCGGCATCTTGCTGAGTATCTGGCCACCGAGGCGCTGAGCGAACTCGACGATGATCTGCGCGCCTTCGTGTTGGTCACCAGTGTGGTGTCGATCTTGGTTCCGGCGTTGTGCGATGAGCTCACGGGCCAGCCCGGCAGTCTTGGTCGGCTTCGTCAGCTGGTGCGAGACAACGTCTTCACGGCTGCGTTGGACGAGAACGAGACGCTCTTTCGGTACCACCCTCTCTTCCGAGAGCTGCTGGAATCGATGCTTGAGGCGGAACACGCAGAGATGGTGTGCTCGGTGCATGCTCGGGCGTCGGTGTGGTTTGAGCAAGAGGGCGACATCGACGCTGCGATCATGCACGCGATCGCTTCTGGCGATCTCGATCGCCCTGTGTCGCTGATCAAGCGCAGTTGGCTCGTGTTCACCAGGTCAGGACGTCTCGAACGGCTAGAGCGTTGGGTTGCGGCCCTCGGCGACGCGGCAACCGAGGACACCGAGGTGAGCCTGATGATGAGTTGGGCTCTGCTCAACGTACGACGCTACGACGACATGCCGCGCTGGACGTCTGCCGCTCTTGCTGCAGCTACGTCAGACGTCGAACGGGCCATGTGT
>CALLGK010000181.1 GCA_938009905.1 uncultured Acidimicrobiales bacterium
GCGGAGGTGAAGGCGCGTTCGGTGCGCTCGACGAGCCACACCGAGCCTTTCTCGCATCCTCGGCCAACCACCGGCACCCCTTCTTGTGAGAGCCGCTCAACGGTCTCGGGAATGAGATTGCCATGCGAGCACAGGACGATCGCTGGCGATGGGGTATCGGCCAACGCCTCGTCTGCGCTGGCGATCAACTCGAAAACGTGATCGACCCAACTGTCTTCCCACAGTGCTTCTGCTCCGATGACCTCAAGCGACTTGGCCTCGGCCAATGGTTCGACGGTCTGCACACACCGAGACGCCGGGCTCGAATAGATGGCGTCGACGTGTAGCTCGGCGAAGACGTCAACCAGCTGTTGCGATCGTGCCATGCCCTTGTCGGACAACGGTCGCCATTTGTCGCTCGACCCGTAGGCCCGAACCCCAGCATGGGCATGTCGAACGAGATAGATCGTCACGAGCGTGGATCGCCCCACATAGCCACGAACTTACGATCCATGGCAGTGCTTGTACTTCCGCTCGGAACCACAGGGGCAGGGTTCGTTTCGGCCGACCTCGGCGATCTGGCCAAACGAGTCGGCGATCGAGGCTCGAATGCTTGCCGCCACGATCGGGCCTCGTGCACCGGCCTCGCTCACCGACGCCTCGGAGAGTTCGTGCCCGGCGCCGTCAGCGGCGCTGTCGGCTGTCAGGAGATAGACGGCAACGCTGGCATTGGTTCGCACGTCGTGCAGCCAGGCGTCGTCGAGCGGTGGAAGCGTCGACTTCGAGAAGCCCTCGCCAAGAGGATTGAGAAGGACAAGGTCGTCGTTGCGAACCTCGCATCCCCAGCCGGGCGAGTGGCCAACGTTGGCGTCTGTCGCGTCGATGCCAACGACGGTCGGCCAATCAGCCGGCCGGGGCCCATCGATGCGAACGACGAGTGCTGCCTTCGGCGTAGCCGTTGCTCGTAGGAACGAGACAGCCTGAGCGGTGGCTCCGCTACCAGCAGGACGAAGGGTCGACATCTGGGCAGATTCTACTCAGGCAGTTCGATGACCGTCACGGTGCCGGTTGAGCCATCCACCTCAATGAGGGCACCGTCTGGGATCCGCCTCGTGGCGTCAGAGACAGACACCGCACAGGGAATGCCAAGCTCGCGGCTCACGATGACGGCGTGGCTCATCACTGCGCCAACGTCGACCACCACGGCCTCAGCTGGCACGAACAACGGCGTCCAACTGGGATCAGTGAGCGGGGCAACCAACACGTCGCCCGGCTCCAAGCCCCGAGGGTCTGCGGGATTGGTCACCACTCGAGCTCGGCCTCGGGCAACGCCAAGACAACCCGGAAGCCCGGTGAGAACTTCACCCTTGGTGACCTGTTCTTTGGTCTCGCTGCGCAGCTCCCATTCGTTGAGCGGCGGTTGTGACGTCTCGAAGAAGAACGGTGGGATGCGCTCGTTGATCTTGGCGTGCTGGGCCCGTCGGCCCGCGATGGTCTCAGCCGAGCCTGCCGGGTCTGCCATGTAGTTGTCGATCTCGTCCTCGGTGAGGAACCACAGGTCGCCCCGCGCCGCGTCGGCATTGCCATCACTCATGGCCTGCTCGACCAGGCGGCGGTCCAGTTCCATCGACCGCAGGCGAGAGCCGTGGATGGCTCGCACGACGGTTGTCTTGCTTCGCTCTCGAAACTGCGAGTAGGTGCGGGCTGCATTCAACGTTCGTTGGAAGATCTTCTTGACCGGGAACTTGAGCTTGGCGAGCACCTCGGCTTCGAGTTGTTCTCGGTCGGCGCGGAGCCGTGCCTGTTGGGCGGTTGGATCGTGGCTCTCGTCGGCCAGACGCATGCGATCAATCAGCACGAGGGGGAGGAGCGGATCGGTCTCCCAGGTGTCGAACGCTGTGTCCCACTCGTTTGGTCCACGCGAACCGAAGTTGGCGAGGAAGCCATCGAACGCGGTCACAAAGGCCTGTTCAACGTCGTCGGTGCCTGCTCGAAGGTCATCGAGCATTGCCTGGTCGATGCCGCCGTCGAATCGAGCGGTGAGCACATCGCTTGCCGCCACCAAGCGGCCGAGCTTCCAAATGGCGACCGACGGGGCGGCGGAGTCGACCTCGCCCAGTCCGGCCAACAGCTGCACGGCGACGTTCGGGTCGTCGAGCTGCTTCTCGCACAGATTGGTCAGCACATTGACCGTGAGTCCGGCCACAAACGACACCTTGAGGTGGGTCTCGAACAGGGGAGCAAACAGGTCGATCAAGCGCTCGGTGGCGCCCGCGTGGAGTTCGTCGTTTGTGGAGTCGTCAACCGGTGGCATGTCGGCGAGA
The DNA here is from genome assembly GCA_938009905.1 of uncultured Acidimicrobiales bacterium. Classification (GTDB taxonomy): domain Bacteria; phylum Actinomycetota; class Acidimicrobiia; order Acidimicrobiales; family SZUA-35; genus CALEWY01. The sequence continues at coordinate 2,304 of CALLGK010000181.1, forward strand.
AACTGATCGACGGTGCGTTGATCAGCAGCGAGCTTTGCGCCCATCTCAGCGCCCGAGTCGTTGATGGTCTTCCACACGAAGCGCAGCCCGGCGAGGCCAGCCTTGAGGTTCTTGTCATCTGGGTGGACCACATGTGGGGGAGGGTCGCCCACGCCCAAGAAACTGACGTCTGCGTCTGTGGGCTTGCCGCCTGGAACTCGGCCAGCGGCGACCCGCTGAATGCTCAGGTTCAGGTAGGCGTATCCACCAAAAACTCCGCTACCGAATGCAGTGGAAAGCGGGTGCCCCTCGATCTCTTCCGGACGAATCAGGCCGCTGTAGAGAATGGCGCTCCGCATCGCTTCTTCGCCGGCTTGCGCCGCGATCGAGAAGCTGAGTGGCGTGAAGACTTCGGGGTAGACCTCACCGGCATTTCCCCGTGTGTAGACGGGGAATCGCTCGGCTGGATTGGTGCCTACCCAATGGCCGTCTCCGACCGGTTTCCAGAGATCGTTGGATGGAGACGGTGCGCTCATGCAGAGAAGTTAGATGGCCGTCCAGCCCCCGTCGACTGCCAGCACCTGGCCCGTCACGTAGGTGGACGCGTCTGAGGCGAGAAACAGCAGCGCACCGTCGAGCTCTGTGCCTCTTCCTGGCCGTCCCATTGGTGTGTTGGAGGTGATGTAGTCCATGCCGCCGCTGGTGGCGAACATGTCACTGTTCATCTCGGTTTCGAACCACCCAGGGGCAATGGCGTTGACCCGCACGGCCTTGCGGGCCCATTGGCTTGCGAGCTCTCGTGTCAGGTTGTGGATGCCGCCCTTCGACGCGGCATACCCGGGCACCTTCAGCTTGCCTCCGCCGCCAACGCCGAGCACCGACCCGATGTTGATGATCGACCCGCCATCACCCGACTGAATCATCCAACGACCGGCGGTTCGGGCCAGTTCGTAGGGGGCGACGAGGTTGATCTCGAGTTCGCGGCGAAAGTCGTCGAGGTCATCGTCGACGGCGGGCAACACGCGCGAAATGCCGGCGTTGTTGACCACCACGTCGACTTGGCCGCCGACGTCGAGGGCGGCTTCCACCAACATGGCGGGTACGCCGTCGGCGGTGATGTCGCATGGCACGGCGTGGATGTTGGGAAGCGCGTTGGCGAGTTCGTCGAGACGTTCGGCCCGTCGGGCTGCGACAACCACGGTTGCGCCGGCCCCGCTCATCACTTCTGCGAAGCGACGCCCGAGTCCCGAGCTTGCCCCCGTGAGAATGGCGACCTTGCCCGTGAGATCAAAGGGGTTGGCGTTCTGGGTGTTGGCGTCGGCCGAAGACATGGCTGAGTTCTCCTGCGATGATGCGCGGCGAGACGGCTGCGCTCGTTTCGGAGCCCGACGCTACTCTCGCTTCGTGGAGCACACCTCACGCCGAACGAGCCTTGACCCAGCCGGCATTGCGCCCCCAGCGGCCAACTATGCACACGCCGTCTTGAGCGAAGGGGTCGATCGCATCCTGCACACGTCTGGCGTGGTGCCGACCCGGCCAGATGGAAGCGTGGCCGTCACCGTCGGTGAGCAAGCGGTCGAGGTGTGGAAGTCGATCGGTCGCATGTTGCACGCCGCGGGCATGGGCCCGGACAACGTGGTGTCGGTGACGACCTACGTCGTGGTTGATCACGACGTTGCGTCCGTCATGGCCGCCCGAGACGACTTCTTGGGCGGTCGACTGTGCGCCTCGACCCTGGTGATGGTGCCTGCGTTGGCTCAGCCGGCGTGGAAGATGGAGATTGCCATCGTCGCCACCGGCTGACCTCGTCTGCCCGGTGGGTAGCCTCACGATGTGTCTCCCCAGAGCGCTCCCAGCAGGGGAATCGTCAGAAAGGCCATGGCCGGCCTGGCCACCGTCTGTCTCACCGTCGTGCTGATTGCGGGCCCAGCCGCTGCGACGTGGTCGATCGTTGGCGTCGATCCCGAAACTGGCGAGGTGGGCGTGGCGATCGCCTCGTGTGTGCCGATCAGCCAATTGGGTGACCTCGAGGAGCCGCTCTTCCTCGTGGCGTTAGTGCCCGGGGTCGGTGCCGGCGTTACCCAGGCTCAGGTCAACCCCTCTGCGCCAGACCGAATGGAGACGTTGCTCGGCGTTGGCAAGACCGCCCAGGAAGTGATCGCTGATGTGTCGAGTGAGGAGTTCGACGCCCAGTTCGAGGTCCGTCAGCATGGCGTCGTGACGTTGGCGGGGGACGCGGCCGGATTCACCGGTCCGCTCACCGACAACTTCACGGGCGATCGTCAGGGTGCACTGGTAGCGGTGCAGGGCAACTTGCTCGCCAACGGCGATGTGCTCGACGCCTCGCTTGCAGCCTACGAAGCGTCGTCGGGCCAGCCGCTTGCCGATCGATTGGTGGCGGCACTTGCCGCCGGGTCTCGCGCCGGCGGTGACGGTCGCTGTGACGAAACGGCGTTCTTCGCTCATGTGGTCGTGAGCGAACCGACCGACCCTCGCGATGAACCGTCTGTGCTGCTCACCTATGGCTCGATGGAGCCTGGCGACAATCCCGTCTTGGCGCTTGAGCAGGCTTTTCTTGGAGGCGCTCGTCAAGACGTTGTGGTGCCCGAAAGCACCGGCTTCGGCTCGGTGGTGGCGTGGATCGGCTTGCTGGCGTGTGCCTTCATGATCGCCGGCGGCGTGGTGTTCTGGCGTCGCGCGTACCGCTGAACCAAGCTCCGTAACGCCAAGCAGCAACAAGCACACATCCCCCATCTGGTTCCTCGTCGCTCCGATACTTGTGGCCGGTCTTTGGAGGTCCTTGGCGATGCGATCCATCGGTGCCGCCCTGCTTGGCGTGCTTGCTCTGCTCATTGGTACAACCGCAGTGTTGTTGTCATCTGCGACGGTCGGCGCCGGCGTCGATGAAACGCCTCCGGTTGTTGAGTTGGTCGCACCAGACGAAGGAGCGGTGGTTGATGCCGCCGAGTTCGTCGAGGTCGCCTGCGTTGCCACGGACAACACCAAGGTTGACGGGCAATGCATCGTCGACTTCATCGAGGAGCGATCCGAGACCGGTCTCGACATTGTCGTGACCGCAACAGCGAGCGATCGACGGGGCAACACCACCAGCGTGTCGTCCACCTTCAGTCTGCTGTTTGACGCCGTTGGTCCTGCCGTGGTTGATGATCGGGCCATCGGTCTCGTCGGTGGAGGAACGCTTTCCATCGACGTCACGGCGAACGACTACGACGCCGACGACAACCTCGATCTGTCGACCCTGACGCTCACGAGCCAAGCTCGCTCGGGCGAGGCTGCTATCGATCGCGAGCATGGCGTTGTGCTCTACGAGCCAGCTGGCGTGGGCGGTGACTCGTTTGGCTATCAAATCTGTGACGCCGAAGGCGCCTGCGACACCGGATCCGTCGAGGTGATGCTGCTCGATGACGCTGACTGCACCGTCGTCGGAACGCCTGGCGACGACGAGCTCACCGGAACCAGGGCAGACGATGTCATCTGCGGCTATGGCGGCAACGACGTGATCAACGGTCGGGCCGGAAACGACATCGTGTTTGCCGGGCCTGGCGACGACGTAGTCATCGGTGGCCCGGGTGGCGACGTGCTGCTTGGCGAAGCGGGCAATGACTCAATCCGTGGTGGCGCCCAGACCGACTATCTCGATGGCGGAACTGGCGACGATCTCCTCAAGGGTGAGAACCAGTCGGACGTTGTGATCGGCAACGTTGGCAACGATGAGCTGCATGGCGGTCGCGGCGATGATGTTCTTGCCGGAGGCGCAGGCGACGATCGTGCCTTCGGCTGGGCTGGACACGATCACGTGATTGGCGGTGCGGGCGACGACATCGTGCGGGGCGGTGGCGGCGCTGATGAGCTCCGAGCCGGACCGGGCGACGACTTCCTCCACGGAGAGGGCGGCGACGACATCCTCATTGGCGGCGAAGGTTTCGATACCGGCGATGCCGGCAAGCAGCTCGACGAGTGTGCATCTCTGGAGCGGCGCCTGCGCTGTGACGGCTACGGCGTGAGCACAGAGGGCCCGACTGCACAGAGCACGGTGCCCACCGTCCCTGAACTTCCCCCGGCCGAACACGACGCCGACGACGAGGTCGTTGATGAACTCGTCGAAGAGCCCCCGCCAATATCGTCCTGAGCGACGGCTGATCGGGCCATCGCAAATCGTTTCCGGTCGGCTAGGCCATCGGCAACACTAGGCCAGTGAGCGAGCCTGCGATCTCCCACTGGCAGGCATTGGGCCAGCTGATCCGGCCCCAGCGGCGCGCCTACGCAGGCTTGGCGGTCGTGATGGGATGCGCCGCCTCACTCCCAGTGCTCACGCCGCTGCTGGTCCGTCGCATCATCGACACCACCGTGGCCGGCGACGCCACCACCGCTTCGATCACAACGCTTGCCGTTGTCTTTCTTGCGATGGCGATTGCCAGCCAGATCGCAACGGTTGTGGTGTCGTACTACGCCACGACAATCGCCTGGAAGACCGCAAACGGACTCCGTACGCAGCTCGCCGCTCACGTGCTTGGCCTCGGCCATGGATTTCACCGAGATCACAGCCCGGGCGAGCTCATTCAACGCATCGACGGCGATGTCACGTCGGTCTCCGACTTCCTTGGCCGCGTGCTTCTGAAAACCGGCGGGGCGTTTCTGCTGCTCGTCGGCATGTTCATGGTGCTGACCGTCCTCGATTGGAGGATCGGTCTCGCGTTTGCGATCTACCTCTTCTTGGCGTCACGCATTGCTGTCCGACAACGCAACAAGTCGGTGAACGAAGCGGTCCACGAGATGAGCGTGAAGGCTCGGCTGTACGGCGGCATCGAAGAACGACTCGTTGCATCCGAGGATCTCAGAGCAAACGGTGCCGGCCCCCACGCCATGTGGCGCTTCGTGCAAGACGCCACGGTCGGGCTCGATGCCGCCACCGATATGGAACGGGCCTTCCTTCGGCTTTGGTGGAACATGCGCACGTTGCTCCTCGGTGGCTTGGTGTTGTCGCTCGTGGCGTCTGCGGCCCTGATCGATCGCGACATCATCACGATTGGAACCGCCTTCGTTCTCTTTCAGTACTCGCTTGTGATCGGTCGGCCGCTGGAAGACATCGTCGATCAGTTCGACACCGTGCAGAAAGCCAACGGTGCCATGGTTCGGGTGGTCGAACTCTTGGCGATGAAGCCAAGCATCGCCGACACGGGCACGACGAGCCCGGCCGAGGGCCCGCTTGCCGTGTCGTTCAACGACGTTGGGTTCGACTACGGCGACGACGAGCCCGTGTTGCGCCACATCAACCTCGCGATCGAACCGGGGCAGTCGGTGGGTGTGGTTGGCCGCAGCGGCAGCGGCAAAACCACGCTGTCGCGCCTTGTGCTTCGCCTTGTGGAGGCCGGCTCGGGAACGGTGGCGCTCGGCGATGTACCGATCGGCAATATCTCGCAGCACGAGCTTCGACGTCGAGTCGCTCTGATTCCCCAAGACGTGCAGCTCATCGGCGGTACCGTGCGTGACAACGTCACCTTCTTTGATCATTCGTGGTCTGACGCCGAGGTGGCGGCCGCCCTCTCCGAGGTTGGCCTTGATCACCTCGCGAACTCGCTTGATTCGTTGCTCGGAGACGCATCAGCCGTTGAGGACGCGATCGGCCTGTCGGCCGGTGAGGCGCAGCTGTTGGCCATGGCACGGGCATGGCTGCGCCAACCAGACGTGGTGGTGCTCGACGAGGCAACGTCGCGAGTCGATCCCGAGACAGAGGAGCAATTGCAGCACGCCATTGGCCGACTGCTCGACGGGCGAACATCGATTGTGATTGCCCACCGACTCTCCACGCTGCGATCTGTTGACCGCATCGTGGCGATGGCAGACGGCGCCATCATCGAAGACGGCGACCGAGCGACGCTTGTGGCTGATCCCACGAGTGAGTTTCGACGCCTCATGGACTTGGCGCTCGAGGAGACGGCATGACTGCGCCAACCGAATCGGTCTGGCGACTCGGCTGGCGGATCAGTCAAAACCAGCCAAAGCCGTTCTGGCTCGGCTTGGTGCTCTTCGTGGTGTTCTTCACGATGCCCGTGGCGAGCGGTTGGCTTGTTGGCGAGGCATTCGACCTGCTCGCCGGCACCAACACCCGATCTCTCTACTGGCTTGCCGGCGGCCTGGCTGTCGCGGAGTTCATTCGGCTGCTCGCGGTGTACCACGGCGCAATTCAGTTCACGATCTCGTGGACGCTCATGCAGTCACTCCTGCAATCGAACATGCTCGCCGCCCAAGTGGCGAGTGGCGGGCCGCATGCCGGTCGCCCCACGAACTCGGCTGGCCATGCCATTAGCTACTTCCGCGACGATCCGAAGGATGTCGCCGACTTTGTCGACTCGTGGATCGATGTGTCGGGCGGCGTGGCCTACGCGGTCGTCGCCTTTGCACTGCTTGGCAGCACCGACTGGAAGGCGACGCTGGTCGTCGTGATTCCGATGGTTGTCGTCGCCGTTGTCACCAAGATGCTTGATGATCGGGTCAAGGAAGCCCGCCGAGCAGACCGTGATGCCACCTCCGCCATGACAGGCACGCTCGGCGACGTGTTGGCGGCCGCAACGTCGATCAGCGTCAACGATGCGGCCGAGCCCGTGGTTGACGAGATTGGTCGCATGGCAGACGTGCGAGGGCGGACTGCGGTGAAAGATCGCGTGCTCGACGACGGCTTAATCAGCTTCGCAAATGGTTCGAGCGATGTGGCGTTCGGACTTGTGCTGGTGGTGAGCGCAGCGGCGATTGCCGTTGGTGATCTGACCGCCGGTGAAATCGCACTCTTCAGTGCGATTCTCGCCTACATGAGCTTCTTGCCTCGAATGATTGGGCGCATGCTGGCCCGCCGCAAGCAGAGCCAGGTGTCGTTCGAAAACATGGCATCGCTTGTTGCGGGCGAGCAGCCGGCCAACACCGCATCGCGTCGAGCGCTGCCGCTTCGCCTGACAGATGCCGCCCCAATCGACGCGCCATCCCAGCAGCGAATCCCGCTGGAGCGCCTCGACGTCGAACACCTGAGCGTTCGCTTCGGTGACACGGTGGCGCTCGACGACGTGAGCTTCTCGCTGCCGAGAGGTTCCTTCACGGTGGTCACTGGCCCGGTCGGCTCGGGAAAGACCTCGCTGTTGCGGGCGGTTCTCGGGTTGGTGTGGCAGGGAGAGGTAACTGGTTCGGTGCGCTGGAACGGTGTGGAAGTCGCCGATCGAGGAGCGTTCTTTGCCCCGCCACACGCTTCGTTCCTGCCGCAGGTTCCGCAGCTCATCTCTGATTCTCTGGCCGACAACATCGTGCTCGGGGCGCTCGAGTCAGACAATCAGTCTGACGAACTCGGTCGCGCCCTTCGCCTGGCGGCGGTTGAGGGAGATGTCGCCGAGATGCCGGACGGCGTCGACACGTTGGTTGGCCCGCGTGGGCTGCGGCTGTCTGGCGGCCAACGGCAACGAGTGGCAACGGCCCGTGCGCTGGTGCGGAGGCCGGAACTCATCGTGCTCGACGATTTGTCGAGTGCGCTCGATGTGGAAACCGAGCTCGAGCTGTGGCGCAACTTGGGTGCCGATGGGCTCACCGTGCTGGCCGTCTCACATCGCGCTGTTGCGATGGAACTGGCCGATCAGATCATCGAGCTTGGGTCGAGTCAGAGCCGGAGCGACGGCGGCTAGTGATGGCTCTTCAGCATGTGGGCCGCGCCGTGCGGTTCATTGAGCGCCGCGTTCTCGCCGTAGATGGCTTCTTTCTGCCATGCGTAGTTTTCGCGGTTGGCCGCGAGCGGAGCTAGCTCGGCAGCCCGCGTGATGGCGGCATCTCGAAGTTGATCGAGCGGCAGCGCCGCTTCGACGAACCCGGCGTCGGCTGCTGCCGGCCCGGTCCAACGCTTGGCCAACATGATGGTCTCGTGGAAGGCAGGGGCCGGGATCTTGTGCCGGAACAGGGCGATCTCTGGCCGGGGCACGGTCATGCCGATTTGGAGCTCGTTGGCGCACATGAAGCCCCGGTCTTCGCGCATCAGCCGCACGTCGTGACACAGCGCGCTCATGAAGCCAGCGCCGAACGCATGTCCGTTGACCGCAGCAATCGTCGGAACCTGCAACGTCATGATCCGCCCCATGACGTTCATGAACTCTGCGCCGAACGCGTCGCGGTCACCGCCGGGGTGATCGGGATCATTGGCAGACAGCCAGTCGAGGTCGAGGCCGTTCGAGAAGAACTTCTCGTTGCCCGAAACGGTGACCATGGCGGCGGGGCCGTCAGACGCCTCGACCTCATCGAGGGCGTTGGCCCAAGCCCGAGTGAAGGTGGTGTTCCAACGGTTCTCGCCCTCGGTCATTGTGAGGACAAAAACGTTGTCGTGGCGTTCGAGCTCGATCATGAGCCGATCCTACGACGTGGGCTGGCCCTGGTCGTTTTCGGTGTCGTCTGTCCAGATCCGCACGTTGGGTCGAATCTCAACTGGCACCTCGATACGGAGCCGCCGCCCAGTCTCGAGTGTGAGGTCGAGATAGCGGTGGCCGAGCTCGGGGTTGGTTGCCGATCGCGGTGTTGTTGAGCTGCCACGCCAGGTCCTGGCCGTCACATGGTCGGGGTGCAGCTCCACCCGCAGGAGCAGGCGAGAGATCGCAAATAGGACGGCTCCGATGGCCGGGACAATGATCAACGGTTGGCTCTCAACGAGCCCAATGACCGCTCCAGCGGCGATGGCCGCGGCAGAAATTGCTTGAAGCCGGCTGCCCACGATCACAAGAGGTTCTGCCCGGCTCACCCTGCCGACGGTACCGCCCGGTTCAGGTGACAATGCCCGTTGGAGCAGGCACCAGATGCAGCGACACCGACCGTAGGATCTTCGGATGATTCGATACGGCGTGGTCGGCACCGGAATGATGGGCATCGAGCACATCGAAAACGTGAATGCACTCGACGGCGCGGTCGTCACGGCGGTTTCAGATCCCGTGGCCAAGTCGCTCGAGCGGGCCGTGAAGACGGCCGATGGCGAGGTGCAGTCGTTTCACGACCATCGCGACCTGATTGCGAGCGGCGCGTGCGATGCCGTCGTGGTTGCCAGCCCGAACTTCACCCACGTTGACGTGGTGCGTGACCTCCTCGACTCCGATCTGCACCTGCTGATTGAAAAGCCGCTCTGCACAACGATCGAAGACTGCCAGACCCTCATCGAATTGGAAGCCGCCGCGGCTCGACCCGATCGTGTGGTGTGGGTGGGTCTTGAGTATCGCTACATGCCTGCTGTCGCCCGCCTCATCAGCGATGCGGCCGGCGGCGTTGCTGGCGACCTGCACATGGTGTCGATCATCGAACACCGCTTTCCCTTCCTGGTGAAGGTTGGCGACTGGAACCGATTCAGCATCAACACCGGCGGCACCCTGGTTGAGAAGTGCTGCCACTTCTTCGACCTGATGATGCTGCTGCACGGTGAGCGACCAGAGCGAGTGTTTGCGTCGGGTGGACAAAACGTCAACCACCTCGACGAGGTGTACGACGGCAAGACGTCTGACATTCTCGACAACGCCTACGTCATCGTGGAGTTTCCAAACCAACGACGGGCCATGTTGGATCTCTGCATGTTTGCCGAGGCCACGGCCGAGCAAGAGATCGTTTCGGTCATCGGCGACAAGGGCAAGCTCGAAGCCCGGTTGCCATCAGGCACCTTCTTCACCGGTCGTCGCGGCGAGCATTTCATCGGTGAGGCCGAAGAAGAAATCGTGCACGACGAATCGATCCTTCATGAGGGCCTCCATCACGGGTCGAGCTACGTCGAACACCAGCGGTTCTGCGAAGCCATCCGAGGCGAGGGGCCAGTCGAGGTAACCCTCGAAGACGGCCTGTGGTCAGTCGCCGTTGGCGCGGCGGCCCACATGAGTATTGAGCAGGGGCGGCCTGTTGAGATGAGTGAGGTGCTCTCATGAGCGCAGCCCGTACCCCGGTCGAGATGGCGTGGTTCTCCGCCCTGTGTGACGACGACTATGAGTTTCTCGGTGTGCCAGATCCGAAGCTCTTGAGCTCGTTCGATCACTGCCGCAACATCGTGCTCACCGCCGATCGCTACGGCTTCGACAACGTGTTGCTGCCTTCCGGCTACCAGCTGGGTATCGACAATACGGCCTTCGCCGCAGGCATGGCTCCGCTCACCAACGACATTCGGTTCTTGCTTGCCGTTCGCATGGGCGAGCTCGTTGTGCCGCAGGTTGCACGGCAGATGGCGACGCTCGATCAGATGATGAACGGCCGCCTCACGATCAACATCATCTCGAGTGATCTTCCTGGAGAGACCCTCGATTCGGAGCCCCGCTATCGCCGGTCAACCGAGACGATGTACGTGCTGCGTGAGCTGCTTGATGGTCGCTCGGTCGACTTCCACGGCGATCACCTCGACGTCACGGTCGACCCACCTCGCATCTCGACCGTTTCTGGCCGGTCACCGCTGTTCTACTTTGGCGGCCTGTCACCCGCTGCCCGTGAGTGTGCTGCCGCGGCAGCCGATGTGTTCTTGATGTGGCCAAACACCACAGACAAGGTGCTCGAAGTGAAGGCCGACATGGACGCTCGGGCTGCCGAGAAGGGGCGTCAGCTTCGCTACGGCTGGCGCAGCCACGTAATCGTTCGCGAAACAGAAGACGAAGCACGTGCCGCCGCCGACCGACTGCTTTCGAGGCTTGATGCAGAGACCGGTAAACAGATTCGCAAGAAGTCGCTCGACTCCGGCTCGGCCGGCGTTGCCGCCCAGACGGCGTTGCGCGACGGGTCAGACGATGACGGGTACGCCGAACGCCACCTGTGGACCGGCGTTGGTCGAGCTCGCTCTGGAGCAGGCGCGGCCATCGTCGGCGATCCAGATCAGGTGCTCGGCAAGATCAACGAGCTCGCCGACGCCGGCATCGATGCGTTCGTCCTCTCCGGCTACCCACACGCCGCAGAGTGCGATCTGTTCGCCCGCTACGTGCTGCCCGAAATCAACCACGGCCGCCTCGAGTTCGAACCCAGCCCCATCAACGTCGCGTAGCTGAGACAGGCAACATCTCCTGAGTTTGGCGTGCTGCGGTTGCGCCGGTGGCGAGTGCAGCTTGAGACTATGGCGGCGTTCAGCCGAGTGAGGGGCGGTGAAGACGTTCCCCGTCTTCCACCCGGCGGATCTGGAACGTGAAGTCGTAGTCTGGAAGTCCGCCAGGGATGTTTGACGTTCCGCAGGTTTCCTCACAGTTGTTCAATCGGACTGTGAACCGCTGAGCGGATCCTTGGGTCGGCATCATCCTGAGGAGTTCGGCTTCTCCCCAGAACCCCGTGTAGTTGCCAACGAAGTCGGTCGGTTCGCACGGGCGAATTGCAGTTAGGCCGCTTGCCGGCGATCTGCAGAAGCCGGCCATGCGAAAGTCGTCGTGTTCTATGAGCTCAACATCAAACCGAAGCGGAGCAACCGTGCCCTCCGATTCGCAGATCCAGCCAGTTGTCGGATCTTCGAATGCATCGCGGTGAACGGTTGCATCAATCGGGGCTATGCAACTTTGGAGTTCGTGAAACAGTTCGGTGTCTCCGGAATCAACGTTTCCGAACTTCCTCGATCGAGCGCCGGGCAGGTTGGGGCTGTTCCAGATAGCGATGATCTCGTCGGAACCGAGCACGTCGACTCCGGTCTCGTCGATCGCCTTGAAGCTTATGGCTTCGATGACGAAGCGAGGCTCCGGGACGATCGTGACCTGCTCGTCGATCGGGCCCGGTAGGCCGTCAAGATCGGCGCTTGCGGCGCTCGGGCTGAAGGGTGTGGCGACGGCTACCAGAGCGAAGGCGGCTGCGACCAGGTGAGTGTTCCGTTTCATGATTGACCCTCCTACGAGTCTGTTCCTTGAGTTTCGTGAGGCAACGATGAACGGTTTCTAGAGGAGGTGAATCGGGGATGTCCCCGGTGTGTAGCCGTAACTGTGGCTCGAGTGTTGCTGCGGGGTCCGCTCTGGTCCGTCACAACGGAGGAAAACGAAAATGCGGGTACGTGCTTTGAGCTTGATGTTTGGAATTGCACGTTGCGGACCGGCGAGAAGATCTCGTGTGTTCGGCTTGGAGGAGGCCTCGTTGGGTGTACGTCACACGGGGTCGGACCTCGTGTGACGCCAGCACGACGAGTAGCAGCCGGCCACTTGGAGAGAAGACCGACTACGAACTGTTCTACTCAGGTCTGCCGGTTGCTCAGCTGCGTTCGCGACTGAGCGGGTTCCGGCTTAGCTCGTGAACGCCGTCGTTAGCCGAGGGTGATGGATCCTGGGGGAGCGAGGTGGACCCAGGTGTTACCAGGGGTGAGCAGCACCGGCTCGAGGTCGGCGTTGAACAGCCCGATCGGAATCTCTGGGCCCGGTCGGCTCCACACACCTTCGATGATCTTGCCATCGCTCAGGATGAACACCTGCGCCTCACCAACGGTGATGGCGTGCGGCGAGCGGCTGTCAGCAAGGCTCGGCTCGTATGGCGTCACC
>CALLGK010000182.1 GCA_938009905.1 uncultured Acidimicrobiales bacterium
GCGGCAGTAGTACTGCCGTTGGTTGCGGGGGCAGCTTGTGATGGCGCTGTGTTTGCTGCTGGCGCCGTGTTTGCTGCTGGCGTGGCGGCCGGCGTGCTGCCGTTGGTGTCGGCTGCTGGTGCGGGGGTCGGCGCGGGTGCAGGGGTCGGAGCTGGCGCTGGGGCCGGGGTTGCTACAGGCGCGGCCGTCTGGACAGGCGCGGGCGCGGCGATGGCCGCAGGGCCGCCATTGGCGACGGGTGCCGCAGCACCGTTGTCGAACAGGTGCCGCCAGTCTTCCGGGACAGACTTCGGGTTGTCGCGGTATTGCTGTCGGAGTTCTTCGATCAGCCAAGCGTTAGGGCCGGCATCGTTGACGGGTTCTGAGGCCACCTCGGAACTCTACGACATCGACACGCCGGTCTTGCCCCGATGTTCGGGTTTCCGACCCCGATCTCGGACCGGAATGCTGATCAGCCCTGATGGCGAGCGGCCAATCGGTTCACCCAGCGTTGGAATTGTTCTTCCGGATGTAGCCCGGTGATGGTGAGTTCGCCGATTCGCCACGCCGGTGTCCCCGTCACTTCAGCCTCGAGCGCCGCTTCCATGGACGCTTCGAGAAGACGTTCGCCGACGCCATCAGCGGCGAGTTCGAGCATCTCGTCGGCTGGAGCACCAGCTACTTCGAGTGCAGATCGAATCGTTGCTGGGTCGTCGAGCGCTTGTCCTCGAACCCAGTGGATGGCTGCCAATTCATGGTCGAACGCCGGAAACGCCTCGGGTGCGTGGGCATTGACGACCTCGCAAAGCCCCAGAAGTCGATGCGTGTTGGGGCTGCGAGAGGGCTTCACGAACGCAAGGTCGGCGTCTGCGCAGATGTCGCCGATGTGGTCAAACACCTTGTCGAGCCGACCGTCAGGTCGAACGTCGCGGCCTTCGGGAGGAAGGTCGGGGTGCAGTTCGTAGCTCCGCACAACGACCTCGTGGCCTTCCGCGATGAGCCAGGCCGTGAGCGGGCGAGCGGCGTAGGCCCACGGGCAGATGTAGTCGTTCCAAAGGGTGATGCGCACGAGCACATGACGGTACCCGTCAGCGGCATGTGCCGGTAGGGTTCGCGCCGATGCTGGTAGCGACTTGGAACGTGAATTCGTTGAACGCTCGAATGCCTCGCGTCGAGCAATGGCTCGTCGAGGTGGCACCCGATGTGTTGTGTCTGCAAGAGACGAAGCTGACCAACGACAACTTCCCGGCAGACGTTTTCACCGAGCTCGGATATGAGTCGGTGCATCACGGTCTCAATCAGTGGAACGGTGTGGCCATCTTGTCGAAGGTTGGCATCGAGGACCCGATCCTCGGGTTCAACGAAGGCATCGAGGCCGATCCAGACGCTCGCCTTGTCTCAGCAACCTGTGGCGGTGTGCGCGTTCACAGCGTGTACGTGCCAAACGGCCGAGAGGTCGATCACGAGCACTACCACTACAAGCTCTCGTGGCTGGGCCGCTTGGTGGACCATCTTTCGGCCACCACCGACCCATCCGCAGAAGTGATCGTGGCCGGTGACTGGAACATCGCGCCAACGGACATCGACGTGTGGGACACCGCCGCCTTCGAGGGAGCAACGCACGTGACCGATCGCGAGCGCGATGCCTTGGCAAAGGTTGTCGACTGGGGACTCATCGACACGTTCCGCGAACGTCACCCAGATCCGCTGCTCTACAGCTACTACGACTACCAGGCCGGTCGATTCCACAAGCGTGAAGGCATCCGCATCGACTACCTCTTGGCTAGCGCGCCACTCGCAGAACGATCCGTGTTCGATCTGGTTGACCGCAACGGACGCAAGGGCACAAAGCCGAGCGATCACTGCCCCGTCCTCGCTCGGTATCGCTGAACTTGCCCGGTTCCCAGAAGCGAAGCAGAGTCTCCACCTCATGAAGCTGAGTCCAGAGGCGGTTCGGGTGATGTCGTTCTTCACGAACGACGTTGGACCCGACGACGAATCATTGAGCCCTCGGCGGCGCACGGCGTGGAGGATTGGTGACGCCCTTCGGCTGGTGATCGACCGGCTGGTCGAGAACAAGGCGCCAGACGACGAGTTCGAGGCGTTGGCCAAAGACTTTGAACAGGCGGCTGATCAACTCGGGTCGTATGGCTACGGACGTCGCTACGACGTGCCGACCGCCATGAGCGCAGCAGAAGCCGCCGCCGTCGACGGTCCAGACGTGGGCGGCCCACCATCTGGGCACACCGACTACAGCCCCATGATCGGACGATCGAATCCGCTCGCCCCACCCATGCGATTCTGGCTCGACGGCGACATCGTGATGGCCGAGGTCACGTTTGGCCATGCCTACGAGGGGCCGCCCGGCTGTGTGCACGGTGGCACCGTCGCGGCTGCGTTCGACGAGATCCTTGGTGCTACACAGGCGGCATCCGGTAGCCCGGGCATGACCGGGACGCTGACCGTCGTCTATCGATCGCCGAGCCCGTTGCACAAGCCACTGCGCTTCGAGGCAACGCTTGATGACGTGCAAGGGCGCAAGGTGCTCACCTCTGCTCGTTCGTATGCGGCAGGGCCGTCCGGCGATCTCGGCGCGGATGATCGTGTGCTGTGCGCAGAGTCAACCGGCATCTTCATTTCTGTCGACTTCGACAAGATCGCCGCCGCGTTCGCCGCCGAACAGGAAGCCGCGCAAGAGGCAAGCGAGCCGAGCGACTGAGCCGGCCGACTGAGCAGGGTCGCAAACCGCAGCCCTTCACAGATTTGGGTGATCGTTGTAGTGTGAGGCGCAGGCGCACTGCTGCGCCCGACCTTCATCCGGCACCCACGCCGCCGGCTCGGAAGGCAAAGGGGACCTTGCGTGCTCGGCAGTTCTGGACATCTACTGCAACGCACGTGTGCGATTGCCTTGGCGAGCGTGGGTTGCCTCTGGCGTAGTCGTGCCCGTGTTCGAAAGCAGGAGAGATGACCAAGCAAGAATCGTTTAAGCGTCGGGTGCGCGAACGTATGTCGAAGACCGGTGAGCGATACAGCGCTGCCCGTCGAGTGCTGCTCGAACAGGCTGAGGCTCGGGCTGCGCGGCCCGGGCGTACGTGGATCTCCCAACCTGAAGTTGTCGACGACCGGGTGCTCGACGCAACCGGCCGCGGCTGGAATGACTGGTGCGAGATCATCGACAGCTGGGAGGGGAGCGACGGCGGCCACACCCCGGTTGCTGCGTGGCTTCAGTCAGCGCAGGGGCTCGATGGATGGTGGGCCCAACAGGTGACCGGTGGCTGGGAGCGCATCACGGGCCGGCGCTTGCCAGGTGAGATGCCCGATGGCACCTTCACCGCCAACAAGTCGAAGACGGTGTCTGGTGATGCCGACATGGTTCGCAAGATGTTGCTCGATGATGACCTGCGGGCCGACCTGTTTCCCGGCAAGTCGACCGAGCTGCGATCGAACCCAACCGCGAAGGCGATACGCATCGGCTTTGCTCAGGGCGTGGCCTCGTTGTCGCTCACCGAGAAGAAGCCTGGTCGGGTCGCGATCACGGTGCAGCACTCGAAGCTTCCGACGAGCGACGACATCGACGAGTGGAAGTTCTACTGGGACGAGTGGCTCTCGGCCATCGACGACAGTTCGAGTTAGGTCGCAGCGACGTCCGCTGTCACAAGCTCGAGCACTTCGCCTGCGTATCGCTCGAGCTTGACCGGCCCAACGCCAGGCATACCGGCCAACGCCGATCGGGTTGTTGGTCGGCGCTTGGCGATGGCCCGCAGCGTTTGGTCACTGAAGATCACGTAGGCCGGCACGTCGGCCGCCTTTGCCTTGTCGCGACGCCAGCTTCGGAGCGCCTCGAAAAGCGGATCGTCTACCGGGTTGCGTTCTGTCTTCTTGGGGATCGGTCCCTTTGAGGAAACCTTCGCCCGGTTGAGGTCGATCTTGGCCTTCCAGTCGAGTGGCCGATGACCGCGTTGGAGGTGGCCGATCGCGGACTGGAGGAGTTCGAGGTGTGGCGACGGCTGACGCTTCATGGTCTTGGTGCCGAACGAACGCTCGAGGGCCCAGGTGAGATGCAGCTCTGATTCGGCTCGCGTGACTGCGACATAGAGCAGACGCTGTTCTTCTGCGAGTTGGGCGCCGGTCTTGGCGTAGCTGATGGGCACGAAGCCCTTCTCGAGGCCAGCGACGTGCACGACGTCCCACTCGAGGCCCTTGGCCCCGTGAAAGGTTGCGAGTTCGACCGCATCGCCATCGACGTCGAGCTCGCCAGCTTGCAGGGTGGCAATCCACGCGTTGAGCCCAGGGCCGCTCGGGTCTGGATCGATCGACAGATACTCATGCACGAGCCGGCTGAACGCGGCCAAGTTCTGGCGGCGATCGATGTCGGCCGCGGTTTTGTTGCGGATGGGCGGGCGAGCGGCGTCCGGCGCCTCGTCGATGTCTGGATCATCGCCGGTGTCGTCGCTCAGCGATTCGTCGAGTTGGCTGAGCGCAGCTACAAGATCGATGCCGGGCCGGCTCAACGAGCGAAGCTCGTCTTTCACCTCTTTGGTGGCGAGTGGGCCCTGCCCGCCTCGCACTCGCACGGGGATGTTCTCATCCGCCAGGGCCTGCTCGATGGGAACGAGCTGGGCGTTGGTACGAACCAACACGGCCTGGCGACCCCACGAGTCGCCAACGGTGTGCGCCATCTTGATGGCTTGAGCGATCGCAGCTGCTTCGGCCAAATCGTTCGGGTGCGCATTGAGGGTTGGCACGGGTCCGTCGCCCCGATGAGGAATGAGCTGCCCAGACTTTCCGGCCAGCGCAGCCGTGGCCATGGTGAGGATCTGAGGCGTGGAGCGGTAGTTGTCTTTGAGGTCGACAACCACCGACTCGGGCTCGCGCCGAGCGAACGCGGCCAACAGATTCGGGTCGGCACCGTTCCATCCGTAGATGGCTTGATTGGGGTCGCCCACCACGAAGAGGTCGTTTG
This sequence comes from uncultured Acidimicrobiales bacterium, assembly GCA_938009905.1. GTDB lineage: Bacteria > Actinomycetota > Acidimicrobiia > Acidimicrobiales > SZUA-35 > CALEWY01. The sequence goes on from CALLGK010000182.1 coordinate 4,943, forward strand.
AGTCGCCTCGCCATGCCCTGAGCAGCTCGTACTGCAGCGGGTTGACGTCTTGAAACTCATCGACGTAGAGATGTCGATGGCGCCAGCGGACGGCGTTGGCGTAGTCGTGGTCGGCTCGCAGATCTCGAATCGCAAGCGCCAACAGATCGTCGAAGTCAACGAGCCGACGGCGCCGCTTCTCTTGTTGGTACAGCTCCATGAGCTCAGCCATGTCGGCCGGAGGAATCGGGGGAGTGCGACCCGCCATCTCGGCTGCGGTGCCGTAATCGTTTGGCGCCACGAGTCGGGCCCTGGCCCACTCGAGCTCGCTCACAACATCGAGCGGTTCCACCCGCGCTCGACGTCCCAGAAGCTGCGCAACGAATCGAATCTTGCGGTCGAGCAGAGTTGGTGGCGTGATGCCACGGTCGCTCCAGCGCTGGCGGAGCTGGGTGAGCGCGATGGCGTGGAACGTGCCGGCGACGACGTCGTCGCGAAGGCCGGATGAACGGAGCCGGCCTCGCAATTCGCCGGCCGCCTTGCGGGTGAAGGTGAGCGCCAAGACCCGTCGAGGGTCGGTTTGGCCATCGGCGATTCGCCAGGCGATTCGCCTCGTGAGCACCCTCGTTTTGCCCGATCCGGCACCGGCCAGAACCACGATGGGCCCGCCCGGCGTGGTGACGGCTTCGGTTTGTCGCTCGTTTAGACCCGCCAAGAGGGCATCTGCATCCACGGCAACAGGGTAGAGCAGTGGTGTGACGCCCTGACTGGTGCCACCTCCCATGCCACGAGCGGTCGGGTCAGGTCTCGATCGCTACGGCGCGCCTTCTCCCACAACGTGCTGGGAAGGAATAGCCTTGGACGCACGATGGTTTGGTCGATCATGCGTCTCTCTGACGGCTTTGTGGCGTGCCGCTGGCTGATGCTCCTCGCGGTGAGCATGCTGATTGCTGCGAGTTGCGGCGCGACCCAGCCCGAAACGACCGACGCTGCCGTCGATACCAGCGCCATCGTGGGCGCCGAATCCGGTCAGAGTGACACAGCTGCGAACGACTCAGCAGCAGATGATGCAGCCGCAGCGCCAGAAGCGACCACAACCACAGCTCGGCCGACAACCACTCGGGCGCCAGCCCAGCTCGTCGAAGCCGCGAGCTTCGACATCGCCGACTATGAAGGGCAAGCCACCGTCCTGTGGTTCTGGGCCCCCGGTTGAAGCGCCTGCCGTGATGAAGCGAGTGCGGTCGCATTCGTACAACGCAACTGGGGTGAAGACGTCCAGTTCATCGGCATGCCCGGCATCGACAAGCGCGACACGATCAAGGACTGGATCGAACACAACGGTGTTGCCGCGATTCCTCACGTGATCGATGACACCGGCGAAACCTGGGTCACCTTTGGCGTGATCTCCCAGCCATCGATGGTGTTCATCTCGCCGGATGGTTCGGTCGAGCGCCACACAGGAGCCATGGGCCCTGTCGACCTCGGCGATCGAGTGAAGGCGCTCGTCTCGTCCTAGCGCTCTGGTTGCAGAACCGATCTGTCCGCAGAACCGATCGGTCGCGGCAGCTAACCTGACGGCGTGGCTTACCCACCCGATCAGCTAAACCACAACGAGGAGATCATTCTGGATCTCCGCCCGCACTGGTGGTTCTTTGCCAGGCAGATGCTGGCGCTTGTCGCTTCGATTGCGCTTGGCATTGTGGTGCTTGCCTTCACCGACAACGGCTACTTGTCGCTCGCCGTGGGCGTGCTTGTGCTTGCGTCGCTGATCTGGTTCGGTCTGCGCTACGTCGTGTGGACCACCACCAACTTCGTGATCACGAGCGACCGACTCATTGTCCGCAGCGGTGTGTTGTCTCGCGAAGGTGTCGAGATCCCACTCGAGCGCGTGAACACGGTGTTCTTCCGGCAGTCGTTCCTCGAGCGTCTGATTCGTTCTGGCGACCTTGTCATCGAGTCAGCGGGCGAGATGGGTTCGCAGAACTTCACCGACATCCGCAAGCCGCTCAATGTGCAAAACGAGATCTACCGGCAGATGGAGGGCAACGAGAACCGCAAGTTCGACCGAGCAGGCGCCGGTGCCGTCGCGGCTTCGATCCCCGAACAGATTGATCAACTCGACGAGCTGCGCGCTCGCGGCGTGATCTCGTCAGAAGAGTTCGAAGCGAAGAAAAACGAGCTCCTCCGCCGCATGTAAACTCGTTCTCGGCGCGCATGTGGTTCTCTGAGAGCCAAAAATGCACCGAGAAGTGGGGGTTTTGCGGCCTCTGGGGCCCCTAGTGCGGGTCAGAAGAGACGGGGGAGCCCCCGATTTGTGATCGATCAAGGTCGTGGACGATGTCTGCATGACCTCGACAACGCTCACCTCTCGCCCAACAACCACTCGCCCAGCAATGCAGATCACCAAGAAGGGTTGGTTCACCGACCCGACTGGCCAGCACAAGCAGCGCTTCCACAATGGCGTTCACTGGACCGGCCACACCACCCACTTCGGCCCCGTCCCATGCCTCGGCTGTGGCTCGGCGGCAACGAGCTGACCAGCGAGACAGCAAGCAGTGCGCTGATCAGGAATCAGGGCACTTGAAATAGGTGGTAGCGCGGCTAGGTTTCCCGCCGTGCCTGACACCAGCAACGCAACGTCGACGCAGTATTCGATCGCTCTGAAGGTCAGCCTGGCAAACGTGCCGGGCGTGCTCGGAAGACTGACAACGACGATTGGCGAAACGGGTGGAAACATCTTCGCAATCGAGGGCTTTGTTGCGAAAGGCCCAACACTCGAGCGTGAGATCGTCGTGAACTGTTCCGGCGTCGATCACCAGCAGCAAATCGTCGCTGCGGTCGAGACGCTCGAGGACGTGACGCTCATCGAATGGTGGGACCGCACCTTCAAGATGCATGAAGGGGGCAAGATCGAGGTGCTGCCTCTCTGCCCCGTTGGAGACCGCGACGACCTGTCGATGGCGTACACCCCAGGCGTCGCCCGTGTGTGCACAGCCATCGCCAACAACGACTCGTTGGCTGATGAGCTCACGATTCGCAAGAACACCGTGGCCATCGTGAGCGACGGCACCGCGGTGCTCGGGCTCGGCGACATTGGGGCCAAGGCCGCCATGCCGGTGATGGAAGGCAAGGCGCTGCTCTTCAAGGAGTTTGCCGGTGTCGATGCCTTCCCAATCTGCCTCGACGTGGCCACGCCGGAAGAGATCGTCGAGACCGTCGTTCGGCTCGCTCCGACGTTCGGTGGTGTGAACCTTGAAGACATCGCTGCGCCCGGTGCGTTCTACGTCGAGGAAGAGCTCAAGAAGCGCCTCGACATTCCCGTGTTCCACGACGACCAACACGGCACCGCCGTTGTGGCGTTGGCTGGCTTGCGCAATGCGCTCACCATCGTCGGAAAAAACATGAGCGACGTCTCGGTTGTGATCTCTGGCGTTGGTGCCGCTGGCGTAGCGATTGGCAAGATCCTGCTGGGTGCTGGCGTCGGCCATGTGGTCGGGGTCGACAGCCGTGGCGCCATCTATGACGGGCGAGAGAACCTCAATGACATGAAGCAGTGGTTCGCCAAGAACACAAACCAACGAGGTCTTCAGGGCGCCTTGTCAGACGTAATCGCAGATGCTGACGTGTTCCTCGGAGTGAGCGCACCCGGCGTGTTGTCTGTCGACGACGTCACGTCGATGGCGTCAGACCCCATCGTGTTTGCCATGGCCAATCCCGACCCAGAGATTCTGCCCGAGCAGGTCGAAGGGATCGTGCGAGTGATGGCGACGGGCCGCAGCGACTACCCCAACCAGATCAACAACGTGCTGGCGTTTCCCGGTATCTTCCGTGGGGCACTCGACGCGAAGGCAACCGACATCACCGAAGGCATGAAGCTGGCAGCGGCGAACGCCATCGCCGAGTCTGTGCTGCCGGCCGATCTTTCGGAGAACAACATCATTCCTTCGGTCTTCGACCGTGAGGTGTCGGTTCGTGTTGCGGCCGCTGTTGCCGAAGCAGCCATCGCCGATGGGGTCACCCGCAGCTAGCGATCCCTCGCTGGCAGAGATTTGGCACGGTCTTGCGCGGGTGGTGCGCGGGTTTGGTGCCAGTTCGTGTCGGACTGAAGAGTTACGACTGTGCGGCGACTGCGTCGGCGATTGCGAGCGTGCGCTCTGCCATCGCCACGTGCAGATTCTCGATCATGCGTCCATCAACCGTCACGACGCCCCGACCGTCAGCCTGCGCCTGGTTGAACGCGTCGATGACGGCCCGGGCGTGCTCAACTTCGTCGGCGTCGGGAGCCCACACATCGTTGGTCGGGTCGACTTGGCTTGGGTGGATGAGCGTCTTTCCGTCGAATCCCATCTCGAAGCCTTGTGTTGCCTCGATGAGGAATCCGTCTGGATCGCGTACGTCGTTGTAGACGCCGTCGAGGGCCATGATGTCGGCCTCTCGAGCGGCGACGAGCGCCGCCGCCAAGTGAGGCAGAAGTGGATGGCGATCGGCAGAGCCCATCTTGGCCCGTAGCTCTCGATACATGTCGTTGGTGCCCATCACGAGCACGCTCACACGGTCGTGGCCAGCGATCTCACGCACATCGAGGATGCCGGTTGGGGTCTCGATCATTGCCCAGATTGAGAGGTCGGCCGGAGCTCCAGCAGCGTCGAGCGCAGCAGAGATCTGGTCGATGTAGGTCGCGGAGTCGACCTTTGGGATCACCACGGCGGACGCACCAGAGGTTGCGGCGGCCGCGATGTCGTCTGCGCCCCACGGTGTGTCGAGTCCATTGCAGCGAATGGTGAGCTCGCGGTTGCCGTAGTCGCCAGAACCGGCGGCGGCAACGGCCTGACCGCGGGCGAGTTCTTTGGCGTCGGGAGCCACGGCGTCTTCGAGGTCGAAGATGATGGCGTCGGCCGGAATGGTCTTGGCCTTTTCGAGGGCTCGCTCGTTTGCTGCGGGCATGTAAAGCACGGAGCGTCGGACGCGAAGACCGCCGGAAGTCGTCGGTTCAGACATGAGTCCCTTTCTAGAAGCCGTAGGAAGCGGCGAGCTCGGGATCGCGAGCCGACAGCTGCTTGGCGAGGCCGACAACGACGTGACACTGCTTGACCGACGCGTCGTCTTCCATCTTTCCGTCGAGCATGATGGCTCCTGTGCCATCGCCCATGGCCTCGATCACACGCTGGGCGTGCGCGACCTCGGCTGGGTCCGGGCTGAACACGCGCTTGGCGACCTCGATCTGTACCGGGTGGAGGCTCCAGGCGCCCACGCAACCGAGCAGATAGGCGTTGCGAAACTGATCCTCGCAAGCAACGGTGTCTTTGATGTCGCCGAAGGGGCCGTAGAACGGCAGGATCCCGTTGGCCACACACGCATCGACCATGCGGGCAAGCGTGTAGTGCCAGAGGTCTTGCTGATACGTCGTGCGATCGGCCTCTATGTTGGAGTTGCCGTCGGCATCAACCTCGGGATCGGCCCGCACCAGGTAGCCGGGGTGTCCGCCACCAACGCGAGTGGTCTTCATGCGTCGGTTGGCGGCAAGGTCGGCCGGTCCGAGTGAGAGGCCCTGCATGCGGGGCGATGCACCACAGATCTCTTCGACGTTGGCCACGCCGCGAGCGGTTTCGAGGATGGCGTGCAGCAGGATCGGTCGTGAGATGCCAGCCTTCGCTTCGAGCTGAGCAATGAGGCGGTCGGCGTAGTGGATGTCTTCTGGTCCTTCGACCTTCGGGATCATGATCACGTCGATCTTGTCGCCAACCTGGGTGACGATCTCGGTGAGGTCGTCGAGGCCCCACGGTGAGTCGAGCGAGTTGATACGGGTCCACAGCTGGGTGTCACCCATGTCGACCGAGCCGGCGACCTCGAGTAGTCCGGCGCGAGCCGCTTCCTTCTGATCGGCCGGAACGCCGTCTTCGAGGTTGCCAAGCAAGATGTCGACCGTCTTGGCAATGTCGGGCACTTTGGCCCGCATCTTCTCGTTAGAAGGCGGGAAGAAGTGGATCATCCGCGACGGTGGAAACGGAATCTCCCGAACGGGTTCGGGGGCTCCGACCGCAAGCGGTTTGAAGAAATCTCGAGGGCTACGCACCGAACAAATCTACCACTGCCCTTCGGGCGGACCGTTAGC
>CALLGK010000183.1 GCA_938009905.1 uncultured Acidimicrobiales bacterium
TGCGGGGCTGAATGCCCCGCACACCGCTCGTCCCACCGGGAGGGAATCGGGGAACGAGATTTTCCGTCGACGGACCGATCCGCGCTCGAGGCGCAGATCAGTGCAACGTCAACGGTGACATCTCGTCGGCGTCAGCGACGCCGTAACCCATCACTCCTGAACAAACTGGACCCTCCTATTGGCAGCTAGGGCTTCGGGTGACTCACCCTCGCCGAACTGCGTGGTCTCACCGTAGCCCACTGCGGTCAATGTGTCCTCCGCGACCGCCTGAGACACCAGGTAGGCCCGGACGGCATCGGCTCGAGCCTGGCTAAGTGCCAGGTTGGCGTCGTCGCCGCCTCGTACGTCTGTGTAGCCCTGAACTTCGAGCACCACGTCTGGGTTGGCGAGCAGAATTTCGGTTGCTGCGTCGAGCGTCGGGAAGCTCACGTCGAGGATTGTGGCCGAACCGGTTGCGAACTGAATTGGCTCGAGCACAAACAGTGCGTTGAGCTCTTCAGCCACCGCTGGACGGACCGTGAGCTGGTCGATCACTTCGGTCACACCGGGCACGGCTGCGGCTTCGAGGGCCGCGGCACGATCTTCTTCTGAGTCGACGGTGCCCGTAACGGTGACGACGGTGCCAGTTGCGCTGGCTCCCGGGTTGGCGACGCCAGCATCGGTGAGCGCAGAGAGTGCATCGGGCTGCAGGATGCGCAGACGGTCGACGACCTCGGTGACTCCTTCAACCTCGCCAGCGGCCACAAGGGCGGCATCGCGTTCGTCTTCGTTGCCGACAACACCAATGGCGGTAGCAACGGTGCCTTCAACCGTCGGTGCGGCTTCTGCAACGCCGGCCTCTTCAAGCGCCGCCTGCACGCTCGGCTGGAGCACCACAAGGCGATTGTCGACAGAGATGATGCCTGGCACAGCCGCGGCGGCGTCCTCTGCCGCTGCCGACTCGTCGTCGTTGCCAACGAATCCTTCAAGGATGGCGGTTTCGTTTTCGGCGAAACCGGTGATGCCGAATGCGCCAGCGGCGGCCGCAACGTCTGGTGTGAGATCGAGCGGGGAGGGAATCGTGGTCTCGACCGGAGCCTCGGTCGTGGTCGGAGCGTCGGCCACTTCTTCCTCTTCGACCGCAACCTCGTCGTCCACAGCTGCGGTGACGGGTACGACGTCGTCGAGCGGAGAGTCGTCGTCGCCGCCTCGCCACATCGACCAGCCGAACAGCGCCAACATCGCGAGCAGCACGGCGAGGCCGGCAGCGAGAACTTGATCGTCTTCGTCGACATCCCACTCGGGGATCAGCTTGCGACTCGACGAAACGCCTGCTGCGGGGCCGGGTGCTGCAGAGGCGGCTGCCTGTCCTGCGGCTGCTGCGCCAGCAGAAGCCGTGGCTCCTGTGGCCGCGGCGCCGGCTACGCCCGCTCCGACTGGGTCACCCGGGGGCGCGATCCCTTCTTCTTCGTCGTGATTCGGTTCACCGTTATCAGGCATAGGACGCGGCCTCCTTGTGGCTCCACGATGGTAGGACGTTCTGAGGAGGGCAGAAGTCGCGCAATTCTGCTGGCTGGTACAGCCGCCGCCCAAGGGTCCGAACTGGCGCGTGACGCACCACTCAGGGTGACCTTTTCGATGGTTCCGCGAGGAATCTTGTCGGACTTTTGGAAGTGTGCGGGCAAAGTCTGCAACACTCACCGAGTCGTCGGGTTTTCCGGCGGCAACTCGCACCCTTACTTCTTTCCTGGGAGGTCCCGTGGAGATTTCCGTCGAGGTCAACGGCGTCACACAAACAAGTGATGTTGAGCCCCGCACTCTGCTTGTCCACTACGTCCGTGACGTCGTCGGTTTGACCGGCACCAACATCGGCTGTGACACCTCGTCATGTGGCGCTTGCACGCTTCACGTCAACGGGGAAGCAGTGAAGAGCTGCACCATGCTTGCAGTTCAGGCCGACGGCATGTCGGTCACCACGATCGAGGGCCTTGCACCCTCCGACGACGAAATGCATCCGATGCAGAAGGCCTTCATGGAGTGCCACGCTCTCCAGTGTGGCTACTGCACACCGGGCATGGTGATGGCGTCAGTGTCGCTTCTCGACGAGAACCCCTCGCCATCAGAGGCTGAGGTGCGTGAAGGGCTTGAGGGCAACCTCTGCCGCTGCACCGGCTACCACAACATCGTGAAGGCCGTCCTCAGCGCTTCAGGAGGTGGACAGTGATTCCTGTCGCCTTTGACTACGTCCGAGCAGGCTCGGCCGACGAAGCACTTGCTGCACTCGCCGAGCACGGCGATGAGGCCAAGCTCATGGCTGGCGGCCACTCGCTGCTGCCCATGATGAAGCTGCGCCTTGCGTATCCGAGTGTCGTTGTCGACATCGGTCGGCTCGATGACCTCTCCTACGTGAACGATGCCGGCGACCACCTCGCCATTGGTGCACTCACGAAGCACCGCATGATCGAGACCAACGACTTGGTCAAAGAGCATGCGCCGTTGCTCGCACACGCCACCGGTCAGGTTGGCGACCCGCAGGTACGTCACCGCGGAACCATCGGCGGGTCACTGGCCCACGCCGACGCCGCAGCCGATCACCCCGCAGCACTGCTTGCCCTCGGCGGCTCAGTCATTGCCAAGGGACCAAACGGTGAGCGCGAGATTGCAGGAGCCGATCTGTTCGCTGGCTTCCTCGAGTCGAGCCTTGAGCCGACCGAGATGGTCACCGAGATTCGGATCCCGAAGCACACTGGCAAGGGCTGGTCGTTCCAGAAGTTCAACCGTCGAGCTCAAGACTGGGCCATCGTCGGAGCCTCCGTGCAGGCCACAGACGACGGCGCTCGCGTCTCGCTCGTCAACATGCATCCCACGCCAACGCGTGCAGCTGCTGTTGAAGAGGCGCTCGCTGGCGGTGCCGGTGCCGGTGCAGCCGATCAGGCACATGTGGGTATGGAACCATCGAGCGACCTCAACGCAAGCGTCGAGTTCCGTCAGCACCTCGCTCGGGTGCTCGTGGGGCGAGGCTTGGCTGAGGCCGGTCTCTAAATCACTCACGCACCAGTGAGCTCTACAACTCAATCGCAGCGAATCGTTTCGCTGCTTCCGTCAGCGACCGAGGTGCTCTGGTACCTCGGTCTTGGCGATTCTGTGGTCGGTGTGACGTTCGAGTGCAACGAGCCGGCGGTTGCCGCCGCGTTGCCTCACGTCACCGACACCATCATTCCGGCCGGTGCGACGCCAGCCGAGATCGACACCATCATCAAGGCCGCCATGGGTGCTGGCCAAGAGCTCTACACGCTCGATCGTGAGCTGTTGGCATCACTCGACCCTGGCCTCATCGTGAGCCAAGACCTCTGTCGGGTGTGTGCGCTGCCGTCTGGCGATGTCACCGAGGCGGTGGCGTCACTGGGTTGCGAAGCCGACGTGTTCAGCTACGACCCGATGACCCTCGATGGCGTGATCGACCAGATGGAAGCACTCGGGCGCATGGCGAATGCGCCAACCGACGCCTTTGAGCGCCTGGATGCTCTGCGCGGACGGCTGGCAGCACAACGAGCCTCGGCTCCCCCCGAGCGGCCGAAGGTGCTACTGCTCGAATGGCCCGATCCGCCGTTCACGCCCGGGCATTGGATTCCAGACCAGATCGACGCAGCCGGGGCAGAAGCGCTGCTCGCCCATCCCGGTGGTCGTTCGTCTGAGGCATCGTGGGACGACGTGGCCAACTGCGAGGCCGACGTCCTCATCGTGGCCCCGTGCGGATTCGATCAAGAGGCAGCCGAAGCTCAGTTGGCCGACGTCGTCGCCCGTCCTGAGCTCGCCGGCTTGCCTGCCATCAAGAACGGTCGGGCCTACAGCATTGATGCCGACGCCTACATCGTGCGCCCCGGCCCCCGCCTCATCGACGGCGTCGACGCTCTCCGCACCCTCATCTTCTCCTAGGGGTCCTAGGGGTCAGGTACAAAACGTCACGCCAAGCGAGCGGCGTTTTGGCGACACGGCGCCAAAGGAATCAAGATGCGGCATGACCGCTGCGAATCAGCCGCCACCGCTGCAGGACTACAACCTCTTCACGTCCGATCCCGTGCTCGCCCAAGCCGTTGAGCGCGAGGGCGGGGCTGGCGAGCTCGAAGAGCTGGCAGACCTTGGCGACCGTGCTGGCTCGGCCGAGGTCATTGAGTGGGGCAACATAGCGAACCGTCACGAGCCAGAACTCCGGACCCATGATCGATTCGGCGACCGCCTTGATGAGGTGGAGTACCACCCGAGTTATCACTCGTTGCTCGATCTGTCGGTGAGCGCTGGGCTGCACAGCCGCCACTACGACGCTGGCAGCGACGGCAGCCGGTCGGTCGCTGGAGACGGCCGCTACGTGGCCCGTAACGCCGGCATGTTCGTGATGGCTCAGGTCGACGTTGGGCATGGCTGCCCTGTCTCGATGACCGGCGCCGCCCTCTACGCACTTGATCATCAGCCCGATCTCGCTGCGACGTGGGGGCCAGCGATCCGTACCTCTCGCTATGACCCTCGGCTTGTTCCGGTGTCGGAGAAGTCTGGGGCGCTGGTCGGTATGTCGATGACGGAGCGCCAGGGTGGCTCCGACGTTCGCGCCAACACAACTGCCGCCGTTGCCGTGAACGGAGGTGGACCTGGCGGTGAGTATCGATTGACCGGCTCCAAGTGGTTCGTGTCAGCCCCGATGTGCGACGCCTTTCTTGTGC
>CALLGK010000184.1 GCA_938009905.1 uncultured Acidimicrobiales bacterium
GCCGTCCCCTTCACCTGGACTGCCCCTGATTCTTTGCCCTGGATCCAGTTGGTCTTGCCCGACACGAGGTCGGTCATCCAGGCCTTGGTCGTGCTGATGGCCACGGCTGGTTTGTCCGCTGGACCGAGCTCTTGTGTGAGCGTGGTTCCTTCGATTCGGAGAGTCGTGACCACGCCGTCGACGGTCCATTGGTAGGTCTCGAGGAGCTCGGCGTTCTCAGGAACTCCGTAGGAGAGGTCGTGGGTGACGGTCTCGGCGGGAGTGTCGAGCATGAGCTGCTCGTTCAGCCCCCACTTGCGCAGCTCAACAAGGGCGGGACCCAAGGCCATACCCCGGTCGGTGAGTTCGTAGAGCACACCACGGCCGACCGGAGCCGGGGTTCGACACAAGATGTTGTGGGCCTCAAGTTTGCGCAGCCGGTCGGCAAGGATGTTCGAGCCGATTCCTGGGAGTTTGCGGCGCAGGTCGTTGTAGCGGATCGGTCCGAAAGAGATCTCTTGCACGATCAGCAGCGTCCAGCGCTCCCCGATCAGGTCGAGGCCCCGGGCAAGCGAACAGAAACGCTGGTAGCCGGACCATTTCGCCATGCGCCCAATTGTATGTGTTGCCTTTTCGGAATCAAGGTACTAAAACGAGATCGCTCTCGTAACAGTACTAGAGCACTGAAAGGACAAACTCATGTCGAACCCTGTTGATCTGATGCGAAGCGCGGTGGCTGACGCCGCATCGAACTACGCCAAGGTGACCGTCGATCATCTGACGCTGGAGACTCCGTGTGAAGGCTGGGACCTTAGAGCGCTGCTCAACCACACGTATTCGCGGTTCGATCTTTCGACCCGCGCCGCCCGCTTGGAGGCGACGGAAGACTTCTCGATCGTTGAGATCGATCACGTCGGAGACGATCCCGCTGGCGCCTACGAACGGCTGACCACCGAGATGCTGGCCGCCTGGGATGCGTGCGACGATCTCGAAACGCCGCGCGTGACCCCCATGGGGCCGATCCCGCCTGAAGGGATTCTGCTGTTCGGAGCTCAGGACGTGTTCATTCACGCATGGGACGTGGCCAAGACCATCGGAACGGAGCCTGAACTCTCCGCCGAAATGATCGAGGTGTTCACGCAAACGCACAAGCAAACCGTTGACGAGCAGACACGCGCCATGTTCTTCACCGAGGCAATCACCGTCCCCGATGACGCGTCGCCACTCGACAAGCTGGTTGCGTTCCTTGGCCGCCAGCCGTGATGGGCGACGGAGTCTCGAGACCTGGACGAAACCGCCAGTAGTGGTGTCCATCGCACGGGTAGTGTCGGCTGAATGAGATCAGATGCGTGGCTCGGTCAGCTCGACAGTCGCCTGCGACAACAGTTCCGGTTCCTACTTGAGATTGACAGACTCAAGACTGTGATCCGAGGAAGCCGCATCGCCGACGGGTCGCGCCAGGAGAACACTGCCGAGCACTCGTGGCATCTCGCACTCTGCGCCACAACGTTGGTCGAGTACGCAGTCGGTCCCGTCAGCATCGACCGAATCGTGCAGATGCTTCTGATCCACGACATCGTCGAGATCGACGCAGGCGACACACCATTGTTCGACGACACCACGCCAGATGCACAAGCCGATAGCGAACAGCTGGCGGCAGATCGGTTGTTCGGGCTTCTCCCCCACGACCAGGCCGATGCGTTTCGATCGCTGTGGGAGGAGTTCGAAAACGCTCAGACTCCCGACGCCAAGTTCGCCAAAGCTGTCGACCGGCTCCAACCGATCCTGCTCAACCACGTCGTCGGTGGTGGAACCTGGACCGACTACAGCGTCGACGAATCACGCGAACGACAGATGACCCATCGCATCGCCGACGGTGCCCCAGCCCTCTGGGAAGCCGCCGAACACGTCTTTGCCGACGCCGTGGCAGAGGGCTGGCTGCTACCGGCACCCGCCACGGCGTAAGGCTGGCAATCGATCCCGACTGCGACTACTCAGATCCGTCCGCGGACGGACTTGAACAACGGAAAGTGGCCAACCACTAGCCAAGACATCACCCTGAGTGAGTCGGGTGTGTCCGCGGACGCACCCCGCCTCCAGAACCGCTATCTCGCTTGCGAGCGAGTGCCGGACGCTGCAGATGCTGGCTCCCGCCCCCTTCGTTGTGATCGTGTAGGTCAGACTGAAACGACTATGCCGCTCGTCGTCGGAACGCGAACACTCTTGGCTGCCGTGGCCCTAACCGCGGCAGCGTGTTCCGGCGGCGACATCTCGACCGAGCCTGCACGTTGGTTAGTCGACGAGACACCTGCGCCAGACGCAACGTCGTTCGTGATCGTGGTCGAAGACATTCACCACGAGTGCGGCCACGATCCGAACTTCCGAGTGATCCCGCCAGAGGTTTCCTACGGCGAGACCGAGATCGAGCTCACGGTCCAACTCGTCGCGATCGATCCTGAAGGTGGTTACACCTGCGAAGGCTTCGGTCCGACCCTCTACACCATCGTCCTCGATCAACCCGTCGGTCAACGAACCATCGCCGGGGACGGCCAGGTCGAAAAGCTCGAGAACCCGCTCGGTCTCGAGCCTTCTCAACACCCGTAAGTGCTTTTGGTTGCTGCCGCGTGGCGTCGGCCTTTGATTGCTCGACGGGGGCGTTGCCGTCTGCTCCCCACCACCACGCATACGTCATGCGGCCGGGCTCAGGCACTTCGATGACGATCTCCATCACGTAGGGGCCGAAGGGCTCGCGCTGAGCGAAGCGGCCAGACTCCGGCTCGGTCTCGACCATCTCGGTCACAAACGGCGATTCGGAGTGAGCAACGAAGAGACGGTCCCGACCGTCCGGTCCGGCGACAAGCATCGAGTGCTCCCGATGGAGGACGCCTTCATCGATCGACGTGGCCTCGTAGTCGATGGCCACGCCGCCGTTGGGCAATAGCGCGACGTCGATCCGTGACACGAACGGCCCGCTTTCTATGCCGCCACCGGTTCCGAAGTACGTCCCGGTTGAAGCAGCGAGATCGGCAGAAAGCGACATGGCCTCAACACTAGGTGTGCCAGTCTGGGCCGTGCCCGGCAAGTACCAGTCGGGACGCAGCGCCGAACTGCCGATTCGTTTGCCAACCGATTGGTCGACAGATCAGCCATCATTCTTCGATGCCTGTTGGACTTGATGGCAATCCAAACCCGCTGCGCACCGTGGCTCGTGACCAAGTGCTTGAGGTTGTTGCCGATCGCGTGATGACGGCCCACCACATTTCTGCCACGGGCAAGGGGCGCACGATCGTTGCGATCGACGGGCAGTCCGGCTCGGGCAAGTCGACGTTTGGCGATGAGCTCGCCAAGCGAGTTGAGGAGCTTGGCGCCCACACCATTCGGTCGACCACCGATTCGTTCCACCGTCCTCGGGCTGCACGGATGGCAGCCGGAAGCACGTCGCCAACCGGCTACTACGAAGACTCACACCAGCTCGACCGAATCCTCACCGAGCTGCTCGAACCGTTTGCCAGTGGCGCCATCTCGGTGCACGTGGGCGTCTTCGACGAACCTTCAGATGGCGAACTCGTCCAACCGGTTGACGTTCCGACCGAGTCGGTCCTCATCTTCGACGGCCTGTTCTTGCAGCGTGACGAGTTCCGAGACTTCTGGAACGTGTCGGTACTCATCGAAGCGCAGCGCCGGTCGGATGAGAAGTGGCTCGGGTTCCTGCTCGGTCAACTTCCCGATCACCCCACCGAGCGGGCCGCCGCCATCGACGAGCGCCTCAAACAAGCTCGTTGGCCTCGATATAGCGAGGGTTGGCAGCTCTACCTCGACCGGGACAATCCAGCGAAGCACGCGGACATCGTCGTCGACAACAACGACATCGCAGCCCCGAAGATCGTGCCTAGCTAGTCGATCCGGACCTCGAGAAGCTCGAGGTCGTCCGAGACATCGCGGAGCGAATAGGTCTCGCCCGGGGCAAGCACGACGCTGTCGCGTTCAACCAGTTGGTGCGTCTCGCCGTCGCGGGTGAGCGTCGCCGTGCCCGCCCGCACAAACCAGAAGGTGAACTCGGCCGACTCGGTGTGCTCAGCCACCTCCGCGCTAGCGGCTGAGTTCGCCACGCTGACAACGCCAACCTGGGCGAGGCCGTTCGTGGCCGACCCAATGTTGGTGTCGACCACGCTGAAGCCCTCAAATCGCCATGGCTGCTGTGCCGCATCGGCAGCTCGGTGCCACACGAATCGCTGGCCACCGAAGTCGCGGTCCGGACGGAACTCCGCGGTTGGCAGCTCGATGTCGTGCTCCCGCAACGTGTCGTGCACTGCGGGAGAACCGATCTCGACAACTTCGAACTCGTCGGACGTGTGCAGCACTCGATGTCGGATGTGGGGCGGCTGGAGCACGCAGTCGCCAGCCTCGAAACGAAAGGGTTCGCCCTGATCCTCATAGACAAGGTCAGCCCAACCGGCATGACAGAAGATCATCTGGAAACGGACGTGGTGGTAGTGCACGTAGTCGGGCACCGGGCCACCAACCGGAATGCTGATGTGGCTCGCGATATAGCGACCGCCGTGGCGCTCTGGAACGAGATCCCGATAGGCCATGCCAGCCCGGCCGGTGCCGAAGTCTGCGTCGGCAGCTCGCGACAACACAAAGGCCGGGTCGTTCTCCGGCAGCACCTCTGGCGGGTTGGCCAACACGAACTCGATACGAGTCCCGTTTGGCGCGGTCAGCTCCGGCGTGGGCGGCAGCTCAACGACCGCAATCCGAAGACCAGTCGGCCCCGAGGGAAGTGTCTTGTCGAGCCGCAACGTGATCCCATGACCCTCGAGCCTCGCAATCGTCGGGTCGTCGGCCGGCGTCAGCATGAGCATGCGAAACCCGGCGTGCTCTGCGAACCAATCGATCGTTGCTTCTAGGTCATCACAGGGGACGAGAACTTCGGCGTGTCCGCTCATGTCAGGCCACTCCCCCGGCACCGACGGCTTGGGGCTGTTCAGTCCCGGCGATCGTGACCCGCTCGCCATGCCGCTTGTGCGGGTAGTAATCCCACACGGCGAAGTGCTGCGTGCATTGGTTGTCCCAAAACACGAGCGTGCCCGGCTCCCACTGCACTCGACAATGCAGCGTCGGGGTCTGAGCAACGTGATCGAACAACATCGCCAGCAATGCCGTGCTTTCGTGATCGCTGAGCCCTTCGATGCGCGAGGTGAATGCTGGGTTGACGAAGAGCAGTGGTCGGCGGGTGTCGGGATGGGTGACGACGACGGGGTGCGAGGTGGCCGGATAGCTGAAGCCCGGCTGCGGCTCATACCCGTACCAACGCAGATCTTGCAGGCCATCGTGATATGCCGTGAGCCCCACGAGCATCTCGCGGATGGGCTCGGACAGAGTTTCGAACGCCAAGTGCATGTTGGCAAACATCGTGTCGCCGCCCTGCGGTGGCGCCGTTTTCAAATGAAGGATCGACCCCATCGGCGGCATGTCGTCGCACGAAACGTCTGAGTGCCAGCGGCCGCCGTTGTTGCGAACAGAGTTCTCATCGGCCTTCACACTGAAGATCTCGGGATCACCCTTTGCGTCCGGCCCCCGCTTGGACGGATGAATGTGGAGTTCGCCAAACAGCCGACCAAACGCCTTGTGTTGCTCGCGGTCCACGTTCTGGTCGCGAAAGACCAACACGTGATGATCAAGCAGTGCTTGGCGAACCTCAGCAACATCAGCTGGCGAGTCGCCCGCCGTCGACACATCGAAGTTGCCGATCTCGGCCCCAATCGCCGGCGTCAGCGGAGTCACATCAATTGCCACGCCAGCGACGGTACCGCCGCCGGTCGGAGCGCCGCCATGTGGCACTCATTCGCGTTCAATGTGCGGCATGTGCAAGATTGAGGCATGGCTGGACAACTCGAGGGACAGGTCGCAGTAATCACGGGAGCAGCAAGCGGCATGGGGCTCGCTACTGCTGAGCGATTCATTGCCGAAGGGGCGAGCGTGGTGATCGCCGACTTCAACGCCGCGTCAGGTGAGGAGGCAGCTGAACGTCTTGGCGATCAGTGCCGCTTCACGAAATGCGACGTATCGGTCGAGGACGATGTGGCGGCGGCCGTTGCCCTTGCCACCGACGCGTTCGGCAAGCTCGACATCATCTTCAACAACGCCGGAATCGGCGGCGCCTTCGGTCCGATCACCGAAGTGAAAGCCGACGATTGGGATGCCACGTTCGACGTGCTGGTCAAGGGTGTCTTCCTTGGGACGAAGCACGCAGCTCGGGTCATGATCGATCAAGGCACCGGCGGTTCGATCATCAACACCGCATCTATCGCTGGGCTGGGCGGCGGCGCCGGACCGCAGGCCTACTCGGCCGCGAAGTCTGCGGTCATCAATCTCTCGACGACGACCGCGGTCGAGCTCGCACCACACAGCATCCGGGTGAACGCCATTTGCCCCGGCATCATCTTCACTCCACTGATGCATTCTGGCGACGAGGAGTCGGCCGAGGCCATGGTGGCCGAAAATCAACCGCTGCCTAAGCGAGGCGAAGGCAGTGACATTGCCGGCACCGCGTTGTGGCTCGCCGGCCCAGACTCAGCGTTTGTGTCTGGCGAATCGATTCGGGTCGACGGGGCACTGCTCGCCGCCGGGCCGCAAATCTTCGGTCAGCTTCGCAATACGCGAAATCTGCACCGCATGGTGGGCATGGCCCACGGCACAACCGGCAAGCCGGCGACCTACGAGCGCCTCGAAGGCGCGTAGGGCCAAACGGCGTTCTTCACCGTCGAGTCTTACAGTCGGGCGAACTCGATTCGCTCCATCACGGTCTGTGAGCGCAGCGCAAATAGCCCGCCGACGGCCAGCATGAGCGCCAGCGTGAAGACGATCATCGACGGCAAGATCGCCACGCTGGAGAGAATCATGCTGATCGCGATGCCAGCCCGGTTTTCCGAAACGACATCGGCAATGATGGATTCGCCATCAACGGGTCGCATCTCCATAAAGACGAACACACCGACGATGCAGAGCAGCAGCAATCCGACGGGGAGCAGCCGGACCATGAGGGGAAGTTCTTGTAACCACGTCATGCTCCGAAGATCGACGCCAAGGCCAGCGAGCCTTATGGGTCAATCGACCCACGCGACTGCTTCGGGCGGCCTCGCACAACCCTGAGTGAGTTAACCGGCGGTCACCTTCCAGACCGTCCCCGCCGAGCAATGCGCTTGACGTACTATTCACTGTGTGTATAGTAACGGAACAGCCGAAGCAAGGGAAGGAGTTATATGAGCACCGGACATGTCTTGATGGGCCTCCTCGCCCACGCTGATCGCCACGGATACGACCTCAAGCACGAACACGACGCTCGTTTTCCCAACTCTCGTCCCCTGGCGTTTGGCCAGGTGTACGCAGCACTTGAGCGACTGGGAAAGAAGGGCTTCGTTGAGTCCTCCGAGGTCGAAAGTGCCGACGGACCAAACCGCACCGTCTACCGATTGACCGATGCCGGCAGAGCCGAGCTGCACGAATGGCTCGCTAGCACCGAGGTGCCATCGCCGTTTGTGGCCAATCCACTTGCCGTGAAGACCACCATGGCCTTGCTTGCGGCCGACCGAGCAACGGCGACCAACTTCATGGACCGCCAACGGGCCGCCCACCTCGAGCGGATGCGTGCGCTCACCAAGCAGAAGCTCGACCCTGCGGCCTCGCTCTCCGACGTGCTTGCCGCCGACTTTGCTCTCGCCCATCTCGATGCCGACGTCCGTTGGCTCGAGTCCGCTCTCGAACGAATCGTCCACCTCGAACAGGAAGTGCAGACATGACCAACGCACGAATCGCCACCCACGACCCAAGCAGGACCGATCACATGAATGACGCCGCCCTCCAACCAGCATCGATCGGCGGACCCCCTGCCGTCCTCAGCGTTCGGTCGGCCGTCTACTCCTATGGATCTGATCTGGCCCTCAAGGGCGCCCACCTCCAGCTCAACCAAGGCGAGATCTTGGCGGTGACGGGCCCGTCCGGTTCTGGCAAGTCGAC
>CALLGK010000185.1 GCA_938009905.1 uncultured Acidimicrobiales bacterium
GGCGTCGACGCAATTGATCCGGCGTCTACGAGCCCGGCCATCACCTGTGGGTTGGCCGACGCAAATACGTCGGCCGGCGCACCATCGAGGATCTGTTCACGAAGCGACGAGCTGCCGCCCAAAACAAGCTCGACGTCCACGTCTGGTTCAGCGACGTGGAAGGCAACGACCATTTCGCCGAAGGCATCGGTCAACGAACTGGCTGCGAAGACCTGAATCGTCCCCTCGGATCGAGCAGGAGCGCAGGCGGACGCAACGAGGGCGCCGACGATCAGCACACCGGCCAGTCCTCGAACGCGCACGCATCGCTTGCCCCGCTGCGTGGATCGGCTGCGTGATTCTCTGATGTCCGGAATGCCCATAACGTCTCAGTGAGACTACTGTGCGATGCAGGACGAAACCATGTCGACTTCTGCGCCATCCTCAACGACGCCCAAGCTCGATCCGCCGATGACTGAACGCGCCGTTCTTGCCCTGCTCTGCGAGGCGCCGGCCCACGGGTTTGCCCTGGCGGCTGAGCTCCAACCCGACAGCGACATTGGCCGCGTGTTCACGGTTCGCCGCCCGCTTGTGTATCGAGCGCTCAACAATCTGGTCGACCTTGGTCTGGCCCGTGCTGATCGGGAAGAACAGAGCACGGCAGGGCCAAAGCGGGTCGTGCACGTGGCCACAAAGGCAGGATCGAGGCTCAACACCGCCTGGCTCAACAGTCCTGTTGAACACATTCGTGATCTCCGCACGCAGCTTCTGCTGAAGCTTCTCTTGTTGCAACGATCGGGTCGATCAACAGGCAAGCTCGTTGCTGCTCAGCAGCGCGAGCTCGAAGAGACGCTGCAGCAACTCATCGATCGCAAGGAGTCTGGCGATGTTGTCGATCGTTGGCGAGCCGGATCAGCCCAGGCTGCGCTCGACTTTCTGACCGACGTAGCCCGTAGGGCACACCAGAGTTAACGCAGGCGAGCGAGTTCGCCGGTTTCTCGTTCGTGGCGGAAGGCTCGCAAGAGCTCGGCGACGCTTGGCAACGGTGTGCCGAGACGTTCGGAGGTTGAGACCGCCGACAACGAGGTGTCGTGCGGAATGCGTTGGCCAGCAAACGACTCGGCCGGGGCCGGGCCGTAGTTGACCAGACTGCCGTCGAGCTCGAAGGCCGCGACGGCGGCCTCGGCCAGCGCACGTCGTGACGTCGACTCGCTACCGCAGCAATGGAAGATGCCCTGGTGCCCACCGGCCACCACGCTGCGCATCACCTCGCCGCACATCGAGCCGAGGGATGGCGATGCGACCGAGTTGATGTCGTCGCCTTCCCAGACCGTGAACGGGGTGCCCTGTTCGAGTGAATCAACAAGCGAGGCAACGAAGTAGCCGAAGCCGGGGTCTTGCAATCGTGGAGTCGTGGGGCGAGCCCAATGCGTCCCGTTCACTCCGGAGACCCGAGCCACCGCTCCCCCACGATCAAGCGCCACGATCTCTGACGCTGCCTTGAGGAATCCATAGAGATTGATCGGGTTGGGTGGCGTGTCTTCGGTCGCGTTCTGCTGTGTGCCGTCATACACCCAGTCGGTCGACACCAAACAGAACGGGATGTCGCGGTCGGCTGCGGCGTCGGCGTAGTACCGAGTGGCCTCGACGTACGCGGCCCAGGCCGCATGGCGATCGGCATGCATGGCATCCCAATCGTTCAAGATGGCGCAGTGGATGACCGCGTCGGCTTCAGACGAGGCCACATGTGCGGCAACCGCATCGGCGTCAGTCATGTCGACCCTGGTCGACACCACCTCGTCGCCGTGATGGTCTTCGAGCACCTTGACGATGTTGGAACCGACGAACCCTGAACCGCCGGTGACAATGATCTTCACGACGACGCTCCTGCTTCGATCTCGGCCACGGTGACCACACGACCTTCTTGAGCAGAACGCAGCGCCGCCTTGCCGATGACGAGCGGGGCCCGGCCATCTGCTCCCGACACGGGCGTCGGCTCACCCGTCGTGACAGCGGTCACGAAGTCGACCCATTGTTGGATGTACGACGGGATGTAGCGCTGCAAGAAGAAGTGCGGCACGCTAGCAGTTGCTCCACCGTCACCGGTGCGCACGACGGCGTAGTGGTCGAGTTGGTTGTCTGACTGGGCAATGCCGAGCGAACCGAACGCTTCGACTCGCTGGTCGTAGCCGTAGGCAGCCTGACGGCAGTTATCGATCGTGGTGATCGCACCGTTTTCGTGCGTGAGCACCGCGGTGATCGTGTCGAAGTCTCCGGCGTCGCCGATCGCTGGATCGACCATCACTGACCCTCGTGCAAATACCTCGACGACCTCGCTGCCGGTGACAAACCGAGCCATGTCGAAGTCGTGAATCGTCATGTCGTTGAAGATGCCGCCGCTCACCTTCACATAGGAGATTGGTGGCGGCTCTGGGTCGCGGCTGGTGATGCGGACTTGGCGCAGCTCACCAACTGAACCTTCGATCACCGCCTGGCGAACGGCAGCATGTCCGGCGTCGAAGCGACGGTTGAAGCCGATCTGTAGCGGTACGCCAGCAGCGGACACGGCGGCCAACCCTCGATCGACCTCGTCGAGTTCGAGCGAGATTGGTTTCTCACAGAAGATCGCCTTGCCAGCCGCTGCGGCAGCCACCATCAAATCGACGTGAGTGTCTGTGCTCGTGCAGATGGCAACGGCGTCGACGTCGGCCAGCAGTGCCTCGGCTGACTCATACGCCGTGCACCCGAGCCGTTCCGCTGTTGCCGTCGCTGCTTCGGAGAAGACATCGAACACGCCAACAACCGAGGCGCCATCGACCTGGTGTTGGAGCAGGTCAGCGTGCATGGCCCCGATACGTCCGGTACCGAGCACACCGAACCGCAGCGTGCTCGAAGAAGAATCAGTCATGTTGCTCTCCCCAGATGGGATCGAGATTGTGCGCGGCTTGGTCACCAGCCATGTGCACGTGGTTGTCAATGTCGAAGATGGCACCGGTGGCCATGCCCGACTCTGGCGTGGCAAAGAAGCACACCGAGCGAGCGACCTCGGCCGGGTCAACAAGCCGACCCCACGGCTGCAGAGCCTCGGCCTTCTCTTTCCAATCGTCTGGCGCGTCGTGAAAGCGCTTTTGCACCGCATCTTCGTTTGGGGTGTCCATCCAGCCGGGCTGAATCAGATTGACCCTGATGCGATGACGCAGCAGCGAGTGGGCCGCGTTGCGGGTGAGGGCATGCAGAGCACCCTTCGAGGTGGAGTACGGCCAGAGCGGCGGCGGGCCACCGCTCGCAACGACGCTGCCGATCAGCACGACGGTGCCTTCGATCGACTCGCGCACGAACATGCGGGCGGCAGCTGAGATCAGCAATCCCGGGGCTCGCACGTTGATGTTGAGCATGTCGGCCCATAGGTCGGCGTCGGTATCCCACACCGACCCGCGGCCGGTAAGGGCAGCGCAGTTCACAAGAGTGTTGACGCGCCCGAACTCTGCATCGACAACGCCGAAAACGTCGTCGGCCACCGTCGGCGAGGCCAGGTCAGCGGCGACAAACACGGCACGGCAGCGGTCGGTGGTGAGTTCGGCGGCGGCCGCCTGCCCCTTGTCGGCGTCGCGGCCGACAAGCACGAGCCCCGACGCTCCCCGGTCGGCGAGATGTTCTGCAACGGCGAGGCCGACACCCTGTGACCCGCCGGTGATGACGGCGACACCGTCATCGAAGGTTTGTGGCGTGGTCATGGCAATCGAACAGACGTGACCGATTCCCAAGCGCCAGACTCCCACGAGCGCACAAGTGCTGCCTGCACACTCACGTAGGCGATGGCTTCATCGAAGCCGGGCTCGTGTTGCTCCCCTGACACCACGGCGTCGAGGAACTGGGCGCACTCGATCACCTTGAGATCTTCGTAGCCGATGGCGTTGGCGTCACCCGGCACGAAGCGGCCGTGGAACGGATACCGGTCGCCGGCGTACACCGTTGTGTAGCCGTCGTGGATCACGGGCGATCCGTCGCCCGGATCGGTTGCCTCGGTGAGGAAGATCCGCATCTCGTTCATGGTTTCGAGGTTCCACATCAGCGAACCCTTGGTGCCGTAGATCTCGAATGCCATCTGGCTCTGGGGGCCAACGATGGCCCGGCTGGCTTCGAAGGTCCCGACCGATCCGTTGGCAAACCGGGCCATGCAGCCGGCGTAGTCCTCGTTGGTCACCGGACCGGTCGGATCACCAGGCTGACCGCGGTCGTAGTGCGTGCCTTCACCAGGTTTCGGCCTTGGCCGCTCGGTGATCACGGTGTGTTCGAGCCCGACAACAGATTCGACTGGCCCGTTCAGCATCATGGCCAAGTCGATCGTGTGGCTCAGAATGTCGGAACTGACGCCATACCCGGCTCCGTCGTGCTCGAACCGCCAGCTCAGTAAACCCATTGGGTCAGAGCCGTACATCGAGAAAAATCGACCCCGATAGTTGGTGATGTCACCGAGCACGCCGGCGTCGATCAACGTCTTGGCGTATTGCACCAACGGTGCCCAGCGGTAGTTGTAGCCAACACCGGTGATCACACCTGCTTCGCGGGCTGCCTTGTCGGCCCTCGCGGTTTGGTCTGGGGTGCCGCCAACCGGCTTCTCACAAAAGACGTGCTTCCCCGCCTTGGCCGCCATCACCGACAGCTCCTCGTGCAGCATGTTTGGTGCACACACGATGACGGCGTCGACGTCTGGATGGTTGATGGCGACAGCCGGGTCGGTCGTCGACTCTCGAAATCCGAACGAGCGCACGGCCTCAACGCCCCGTTCGGGGACGTTGTCGCAACAGATGATCAGTTCCGGATCGGCGGACCGATCAGGAAAGAGGGACGGAATGCGGGCATAGGAACGGCTGTGGGCTTGACCCATCCACCCGAACCCAATGACGGCGATGCCGACTCGGGGCAACTCAGACTTGGTCACGCTTCGAGATCACTCCAGTAAGGGGACAAGAGATCGGTGTTCACGAGGTTCGTCGGTTCGCCGCCGTCCAACACGAGCAAGACTTGCTCGAGCGCCATCGTGAGCATTCGCTGCCGACCAACCACGGTCGACGATGCAATGTGTGGGGTGACGATGACGTCGTCACGATTGAGAAGAGGGTGATCGGCGGGCAGCGGCTCTGGATCGGTCACGTCGAGGCCGGCATCAGACACCTGGCCGGTGTGCAGCGCTTCGAGCAACGCATCGTGGTCGACAAGGCCGCCTCGGCTGGCGTTCACGAAGACAACGCCGAACTTGCACTTCGCAAAAGCGTCGGCGTCGAAGATCTTCGCCGTGTCTGCGCTGAGCGGAGCATGAAGCGACACGACGTCTGCCTGCGCGCACATCTCGTCGAACGACACAAGCGTGGTTCCAGCCGGGTCGTCTCCAAGATCGTCTTGGTCAACAAACGGGTCGTGCGCGATCACGTTCATGCCGATGGCAGACGCAATCGCAGCAACGCGTCGAGCAATGCGGCCATAGGCCAACAGTCCGAGTGTGAGCCCGTCGAGTTCGAGACCGGTTGCCAATCGGGCGTAGTCGCCGGTCTGTTGACGCAGCCTGTGCTGATGCCGGGGCAATGTCTTGGCCGCGGCGAGCATCAACGCGATCGTGTGTTCGGCCGTCGACACCGTTGGACCCTCGGGTGTGTTGGTGACCGCGATGCCTCGCTCACTTGCCGCAGCAAGATCAACGGCATCGAATCCGATGCCGGTGCGGGCGATGACCCGCAACTGAGGGCATTGGTCCATCAGCTCGGCTGTCCACGGCTTGCCACCCACGATGACCGCATGGGCGCCGGCTCGATCGATCTCTGCTGGCCCGGCCAGCTCATGGTCGCCTGCGTCGAGATCGGCGAATGGCCGATCAATCCAGATCTTCACGTCAGTCGTCCATGGCCGAGGCCAGCTCGTGCTGAAGCTGTTCGAGCTCAGCGCCGCCGGCCATTAACTGCGTCAATTCACTCAAGGTGATCTCTTCCTTTGCGTAGTCGCCAAGACTGCGACCACGGTTGAGGATCATGAAGCGATCACCGACGGGCCAGGCGTGGTTCGGGTTGTGCGTGATGAAGATAACGCCGAGACCACGCTTGCGAGCCTCGACGATGTAGCGAAGGACTACGCCGCTCTGCTTCACACCGAGGGCGGACGTTGGCTCATCGAGAATCAAAACTTTGGCCCCGAAATAGGCAGCTCGGGCAATGGCGACCGACTGCCGCTCACCACCAGACAACGTGCCGACGGGCTGTTCTGGATCGCGGATCGCGATGCCCATCTTG
The DNA here is from genome assembly GCA_938009905.1 of uncultured Acidimicrobiales bacterium. Taxonomy (GTDB): domain Bacteria; phylum Actinomycetota; class Acidimicrobiia; order Acidimicrobiales; family SZUA-35; genus CALEWY01. The sequence goes on from CALLGK010000185.1 coordinate 6,261, forward strand.
CCGAGCTCTTCGACCGCAATCTGCTTGGCCTTCGCCGTGTCGATCACCTTGAGTGGTCCGAGCCCAAACTTCGTCGGCTCTGAGCCGAGCCAGAAGTTTCGCCAAACCGACATGAGCGGAACCATGGCCAAGTCCTGGTACACGGTGGCGATACCGACATCGAGCGCTTCACGCGGTGACCCGAAGGACACGGGCTCGCCTTCAACCAGCACCGCACCATCATCGTGCTGATGCACGCCGGCGAGGATCTTGATGAACGTTGACTTGCCGGCACCGTTGTCGCCAAGAACACACGTGACGGTGCCCGCATACACCTTCGTCGAAATGTCTTTAAGGGCGATGATGCTTCCGTAGTACTTCGAGATGCCGTTGATCTCGAGGAGTGTCCTGCCCTGTTCTGACTCCATCACTCGCTCCTCAGATTGTCGGCACGGTCCTTGATGAAGCGGTTGCCAATGGCGGCCAGCAACAAGATGACGCCAAGGAAGAGGAACCGCCAGTCGGTGTTCCAAAGTGCAAACGGAATGCCCTGGCGAGCCATGGCCATGATGAGTGCACCAATCGCAGCACCGAGAGCTGAGCCGTAGCCACCTGTCAACAAGTTGCCACCGACCACGGCGGCGATAATGTATTCGAACTCGAGTCCGTCGCCGGTCGATGCCTGTAGCGAGTTGAGTCGGAAGGCCAAGAGCATGCCGACCAGCCATGCCGCACCGGCGACCAACATGAAGAGTTGGGTCTTGGTGCGGGCCGCGGGCACGCCGACCTGACGGGCCGCCGCTTGATTGCCACCAACGGCGAACGTCCACGAGCCGAAGCTGGTGCGAGCCAAGATCCACGTGCAGAGGGCGGCGAACCCGATGAACCACAGGATGCGAACGCTGAACTTGGCCGGCGCGATCTCGCGCGCCAACTCGTTCTCGTTGACATAGAGAAGTCGCACCACAACGCCGATGAATAGGAGAAGCACACCGATCAGGCCAAAGCTCCGACCGAGTTGCTCAGAGCCCGCATCGAACTCCTGCCGGATGCTGAATTGACGGCTGATCACGGCCCACACGGCGACGACCAGCGCACCAACAAGCATCACGGTGAACAGTTCGGCTCGGAACTTCACCGACGTTGATTCGACCTGCACCATGTAGGCGAGCCAGGTCACGAGCCCTGCGATGAGTAGCAACACAGCCGAACGAGCCGTGGCTGATGTAAAGCCGGCGCGGAACGCCGCAACGCTCAGCGCAATGAGGCCAAGCGAGATGAGGCCAACAAAGAGGGTGGCCCGCAGCCCCTGCTCGGTCACCAGCATCGCCAAGATGGCGAGCACGACAATGCCGAGGGACGAGCCAAGAAGCAGTCGGGCAACCGGGGTCTTGCCTTTGCTGGCTCGGCGCAGCAACGCGCCGGCGATCAGCAGTGCGGCTGGCACAACGGTGAGAATCGCGACAACCGTTTGGATGCTGTCGTTGTCGAGCGTGATCAGACGAGTGCCAACGTTGGAGTTGAGCAAGCGGGCAGCCACCACACCAAGCACGATGGCGACGACGCCAAGCACGCCGGGCTTGATCACATCGCTCGTGAAGCGCAGCGGACCAGGGTCGTTGTTGCGCTCGAAGCGCCACGTGGCGAAGCCGTAGAGGCCAACGGCGATACCGAGGGCGAGCAAGCCGCCCCACGTGGCGTTGGCCCCAATGCCATCGGTGTTGTGGAGTTGCCAGTACCCGAAGACGGCTGCGGCGAGGCCACCGAGGAACACCACGAGCCCTGGTCCGCCAGAGCCACCCGATCGGCGGCGGAAGTTGAGCACAAATGCGGCTAGCACCATGAGCGACAGGCCGATGAGAATTGACGAGCTATACCAGAAGTCGCGGCTCGCAAGAGTGTGGCAGTTGCGAGACCACTCCGAGGCGAAGATGCCTTGGAAGAAGGAGTAGTCGGAGCGCAGCACCTCTTGGGTGACCATCTCGGTCTCACCCGTGATGGGATTGCAAGCCTCGACCTGTTCGGTGATGGGCAGGCCATCGGCGTCGAGCTTGGCCTGCACCAACGGTCCGACTTGGATGTTGTCGACCAGCAGCTTGGCAAAGCCAAGCTTCATGCCCTGGAGAGCGAAGAACGTTGCCAGCGTGATGATGAACGAAGGCAGCTGGGTTCGTTCAACCAGGAACCCGTTCCACCAACCAAGCGCCAGGGCAAAGGCGAGCGAGAGTGGCACGGCCCACCAGTAGCTGATCCCGGCGCCGCCGAGTTCGCCGACCTCAAGCGTGAGGTAGATCACGAGAAGACCGGTGGTGCCGGTCATGGCGCCAGACGACAAGTCGAACTCGCCGCCGATCATCAACATCGCGACTGCGATCGACATGATGCCGAGCGTTGCGGCGACGTCGAGCACGGGCTGGGCGCCTGCAACCGTGCCGAACTTCTGTGTGACGGCCCAGAAGAAGGCCCACACGGTGACAGCACCGATGACCGCACCGATTTCGGGTTGGCCCAGTAGGCGTTGGAACGGTCCGCGGTGGGCCAGCCGGTCATCGGTCTTCGCCGCAGCTGCGCTGGCAACGGCGGCACCAGCCTTGCTGGTTGACATCGACTCCGCGTTCTCTTCGGCGGGCTCGGTAACGGCCTCGCTCACAAGACTCTCCCCCTGTATGACGACTTCGTCTTTCCATTCGTGGATCGGGGCCGGGCCATCACGGCCCGGCCCCAATGCACAACTTCAGTTCCGTTGCCTGGCGGTTCTCCTCAGCGAGGACAACAACAGACAACCAGGTTCTTCAGGTGATCAGCGAGTGCCCGCTGACACCAGTTCCTTCACCTCTGCGGCGTTGTCAGGTGTTACGAAGCCAGGTCCGGTGAGGACTGGGAGTCCACCACCAGCGGTGTTCTGGTTCGTGGCCTGGAGGAACATCAGGATGACTGGCAGGTAGCCCTGGAGGTACTGCTGCTGGTCAACGGTGAAGGCAATGTCGCCGGCCTCGATGGCGTCGATGATGTCTGGCGTGATGTCGAATCCGCCGATGATCATGTCGCTCTTGCCGAGGTCCTGCGAAGCATTGAGAGCCGACACAGCCACAACGGGGCCGGTGCCGAGGATGCCGTCGATGTCATCGTTGGCGGTGAGCAGCGAGTTGAGCGTGGCCTGCTGGGCCGTCTGGTCGGCGTCAGCTCCTGCGAACTCGGTGATCACGGTGCCGCCAAAGGTGTCTTCGAGGCCTGCACAACGCTCTTCGAGACCAACGTTTGACTGCTCCTGGAAGGCGCAGAGAACGGTGGTTGCTCCGAGATCGTTGAAGCGCTCACCAGCGCCCTGACCGGCGACGAATTCCGTCTGGCCAATGTGGGTGACGGCGCCGAGATCCTTGTACTGGTTCACACCCGAGTTAAGGGTGTAGACCGGGATACCGGCAGCAGCGGCGGCTTCGAGGGCCGGTCCGACTGCGTCTGGGCTGGCGAGAGAAGCGGCGATGCCATCGGAGTCTGCAGCGATCGCAGCCTCGATGTCGGTCACCTGCTGCTCAGGCGTGTTGTTCGACGGGTTCCAGACGAGGTTGACGCCAACGGCGGCAGCAGCGTCTTCAGCACCACGCTTCACGACAGACCAGAACGGTCCGTCATCAGAGTGCGTGATCATGTGGAAGGTGAGGTCGCCGCCCTGGGTGAGATCGACGGCTTCTTCGTCGTCGCCCTCATCTTCCATAGCGTCTTCTTCGTCATCTTCCATGGCGTCTTCTTCGTCGTCCTCCATGGCGTCTTCTTCATCATCAGATTCCGACTCGTCGGATTCCGATGTTGAATCGTCGTCGTTGGCCCCCTCATCGCCTTCGTTCGAGTTGCTACACGCGGCAGCAACAAGTGTGAGCGCAAAGAGCAGAGCCAAGAGGCTTCTGAGATTCTTCATTGCGGGTTTCCTCCCCTAATCATTACTTACGGATCCAATGTCTCGGGCCGAGCCCTACGGCTCTACTCCGAGGCCTTGGAGATAAACGATGCTGTCTTCAACATCGCGTACTGGTCCATCACCTAGCTCGGGCATGTCCCCTGTGATGGCGCAATCTTGCTCAACGACATACCAGCCCGAATAGGACTGGCTCTCAAGTGACTTGATCACATCGCCGAGCGGAAGGTCTCCCTTGCCGAGCGATGGGAAGAGTCCGGCTTGGACCGCTTCCATCAAGGTCACGTCGCCTGCGTTGAGCTTCTCGGCGACAGAGAGTGTGACGTCTTTGAGATGCACAAGACCGGTGCGGTCGATGTGCTTGTTGGCGAATTCGAGTGGGTCGACGCCGCCGATGGCCAGGTGACCGGTATCGAGCACGAAGTCGACGGCGCACCCGTCGAGCAGGCGGCTGACATCGTCAGCTGTCTCGACCACACACCCGACGTGTTCGTGAACGACCTGGTGCAGATCGTGGGCTTCGCAGATCTCTTCGACCCGATTCATCATCGCGAAAAGATGATTCCACTCGGCATCGGTGTAGTTACGTCGGGGCTCCCAATCGGCGGACGTGACCGGAGCGGTGTTGAAGTAGCGGGCGCCGGCGGCTTGCAACATGTCGGCGGCGGCCTCAGCCTCAGCCAGCATCGTGTCGGCCTGTTGGCTGTCGTGCATGACAAGCGGGATGAACGACGCCAGGAGATCAAGGTTGTGGCGGCTAAGGATGGTTCGAAGCTCGGCAACATCTTCTGGAAGCCAACCGGCCGAGCCAAGCTCAGTTGACGGGAACCCAAGCTCGCTCATCTCGGCCAGAACTCGGTCGGGAGCAAGCTGATGTCCCCACCCTGGAACTTCGCAAACGCCCCAGGAAATCGGGGCCGTTGCGACGCGACTAAGGAACGAGCCAGGTGTCGCATGTGCAAGAGAGATCGAAGTCATGAGTGCAGTGAATTCATTCCACGAGTGAGGGCGAACGCAGCGGGCGCCGCGCTTGGAGCGCTCCAAACAATACGTAGATTTTTGGCGATGTCAACTCAAACCAGCATTGAATTGGAGCGCTCCAAGCATTAGCGTTGCCCGCTGATGACATCCAATGCTTCAAGTCGTTCCGGTGAACGTCGCCCGCCCACCATGGATGACGTTGCCCGCAGCGCAGGTGTGTCTCGCGCCCTCGTCAGCCTGGTGATGCGGGGGTCAGACAAGGTGAGCGAGCAGCGCCGAACCGCTGTGCTCAAAGCCGCCGCCGAGCTCGGTTACCGACCAAACGCAGCAGCGCGAAATCTGGCCCAACGCTTCTCGAACACCATCGGTGTGGTCATCAGCGATCTGCACAACACGTTCTTCGCAGACATCGTCGACGGCATCCACGAGCGAGCCACCGAAGAAGGCATGCGCCTGTCGCTGAACACCTCGTGGCTACGAGACGCGGACGAGCGCCGGGCCATCGATCAGTTTCTCGAGAATCGCGTCGATGCCATCATCGTGGTCGGTGGTCAAGGACCAGCCGACGTGTTGATCGACACGGCCAAGCAGCTCCCCGTTGTAAGTGTCGGCGAGGTGGTGCACGGCATCGACACGATCGTGAACGACGACGAACTGGGCGCCGCGCTGGTGGTCGATCACCTTGTCGAGCTTGGCCACAAGGACATCGTGCACATCGATGGTGGGGCGGGCGCTGGTGCCGATCGCCGGCGTCGTGGCTTCATCTCAGCGATGGAGCGATACGGATTGCAGCCACGGGTGATCAGGGGCGACTTCACCGACAAGGCCGGTGTCGAGTCGGCCGAACTCTTGATCGACGAAGGCACGTTGCCAACCGCCATCTTCGCCGCCAACGATCTCGCCGCCCTTGGTGCCATGGACTGTCTCGAAGATCACCAACTACGCGTTCCAGCAGACATCTCGATCGTGGGATACGACAACACCGCAATCGCGGGGCTGCATCACATCTCGCTCACTACCGTCAACCAGCCGCGCGTCAGCATGGGACGCCAAGCGTTCGACGCCGTGTTCGAACGACTCGACGGTGGTCGGCGTGAAGCGGTCACGGTCGTCGTGCAGCCAACGCTCGTCGACCGGTCAACCACCGGCCCTTGCCCGACGCTCCGGTAGTCACCCTGTTCAGGAGGAAGACCCAATGCTCGAAATCAAGCCCCAAGATCTGGCCGACCAGATGCCGAGTCTCGTCGACGAATTCCTCGAAGGCAGCGGGGTGCTGCGGTTGCCACAGGCCTTCCCGGCCGAGGTGATTGCGACCGCACGCGAGATCCTGATGGACTTGTCGGCTGAGGCAGACAAAGCGACGCACTTCCAGGGTGGCAACGAAGAGAAGCTTCACTTGCAACGCCGAGTTTGGAACTTGTTGAACAAGGGCGACGTCTTTGTCGACATGGTGCAACACCCCGTCGTCGTGGAGATCACCGACGTGATCCTGGGCAACGCCTTTCGCCTCGGATCAATCGCCGCCAATCGACTCCTGCCAGGAGGCCCTGGCCAAGAGCCACATATCGACTATCCGTATTGGGATTTCCACAAGCGCGAAGAGTTCCCTGCTCGCATGAATTCATCGTTCGCAATGAACTTGCAGGCCACGATCCTGCTCGACGACTTCACCGAGACCAACGGCGCGACTGCCTTCGTGCCCGGCAGCCAGTCTCAGCTTGAGTACCCGGCCGATCCCGCGGCATTCACCGCCAATCATCAGCGCATGTTGGGCCAGGCCGGCGATGTCGTGCTGTTCAACGGCATGGTGCACCACTGCGCGATGCCAAACGAGTCAGACGATGATCGAATTGGTGTGCTCATCGAGTATCTGCCGAAGTTCATCGTGCCGCTCGAGGACCAACCAGGGGGTGTCGATCAAGCCATCATCGATGCCGCCTCACCCCGGCTTCGACAGATGATCGGGGTCGACTATCCGTTCCCCGAACTTCTCGACGAACGAGAGGGCGGAAACTCAGAGGGTGTGAAGGCCTAAGGCCCGAATCCCACTCTGGGCGGTCAGCGAATACCCTCGACCACCGATGGCTCATCGAGATCAAGGCGGCCACCGGCGCTGGCCGGCAATCAACGTGGCAGCTGCCGCCGCAGGCGTTGCTCTTCTCGCCGCCAGCTGCGCGCCCGCAGGGGCTACCGACACGCCCGAGAATGCCGTGCTGCGGCTCGAACTCGACGAGTGCTTCAACGCGCTCGAACACCGGGCAACAGCGTTCGCCCTCGGCGATGGGTATGCCGTCACGGTGGCCCACGCCTTTGAAGACATCGAGACCTTCACGGTGCGGACGGCCGATCAGCGCGAGCTGATGGCGGAGATCATCTATCTCGACGTCGATCGCGATCTGAGTGTGATGAGACTCATCGGCGACGACCTTCCGAAAGGCCTAGCGCTACGCACTGCAGGTGAGGACGAGGAGCAGGCGTCGATCGTGTCGTTTGCCGAAGTCGAAGGACCCAAAACGAAAGACGCCACGCTGCTGCGCTTCGTTCGTCTAACCCTTGACGGCGTTGGCGACCGTGCGGGCATCGAGGTTGCCGCCGACATTGTGTCTGGCGATTCTGGGGGGCCGCTGCTCGACAGCGATGGCCTCGTGATCGGCATGGTCTTCGCCACCTCGCGAAAGGGCGAGCGAGGCTGGGCCATTGCGGCACCCGAAATCGATGCCGCCTTCGACGCACGCCAAGACGAGCCGATCGCTCTCACCTGCACGCCGGCGGACTAGGCCAGGCCCTCTCGCTGTCGACGCACATCGGCATAGGCGTGACCGAGCACGGCCACCAACACGACAAGTGAGCCAGCGATGCTTGCAATCGGAGGGGCCTCGCTGAGAATCAGCCAGGCCAACGCGATGGCAACGGGCGTCTCAGCTGAGCCCAGCAGCCCCGACTCCGCAGCCGGGATGAGTTTGGTGCCCTCGATCCACAGCACCGTGGCGCCAGCAAAGACGACACCAAACAGGACGAGCAGAATGACGTCTGGTCGAGTGACGTCGAGCGGATCGATGAGCAGCCAGCCAGCAACGAAGAGCATCGGGCCACCGGCAGCCCCAGCGAGCACCGGATCAGTGTCTGGCACGGCACGGATCAACACCATGTACAGCGCATTGAGGCCAACCATCGCCAGCGCCATCGCATCGCCGAGCAGGTTCGGCGAGCCGATGCTGCCCCCAACGATCACGACAACGCCAACGAGCGAGGCGACGGCAGCCTTGATCGTTCTCGACCGCACCGGCTCTCCGAGCACGGCTCGTTCGAGCAGGGCAGCGATGAACGGAATGGTGGCGTAGATCACCGACACGTTGGCGACGAACGTGTTCTTGAACGACACGATGAATGTGATCGACCCGATCGCCCCCACGGTGGCGACGAGCCAACCCTTCCACCCAAGCCTCACCCGCTGCTGCTGGCTGTCGCGGCGGGCCTTGATCCACACGTACGCACCGATCAACACGCCGCCGATGAGTCCGCGCCAGGTCAGGATCGTCCAGCTGCCAGCATCAATGGCCTTGGTGAGCACGCCGGACAGGCTGAACAACACGGCTGATCCGAGGACGAGCGCCGGCCCCAGCCAGCGTCGCTCGGTCTCAGTCACTAAAGATGCGAGTGGGGAACCCGTCGATGCTGGTCACGCTCTTTCGCGTCCAGTAATCGGTGAGCTCGTCTGGCGACATGGCGGCGTAAAACGGCTCCATCTCGGTGTCGCCTCGCACGGCCTTGACATCCATGACTGGAACGCCCGTGCCACACGAGACCGCAACAGACTCGATCTGCAACTCGAACACCTGACGCGATCCGCCAAGCGTTGGGAAGAGGTCAAGCAACGACTGCCACTGTTCGTCGCGAGGATGCACGACGGTGGCCGTCCCGTAGGCGCGAAGAATGAGCGGGTCGTCGTCGATCGACATGAACATCAGGGTCATACGGCCGTCGACGCCGACGTGAGCCGCCGTTTCGTTGCCGCTCCCCGACAGGTTGAGCCACACGATGCGGTTCTCGTCGAGAACCCGAAGCGTGTCCATGCCCTTCGGCGACACGTTGACTCGACCGGTGGCGGCTGCGGTGGCCACAAAGAACATCGGCTGGCGCTCAATGAAGCTGATCTGCTTGGGCGTGAGACGATTCACGATTGCACCTTTGCTGGCCGGTTCGTGGCGTTGCCTGGAGGAGTCAAGCTATGCACATGGGCACCGTAGAGCAGCCAGAATCATTTCAGAAGCAAGACTTTTGCAGAGCTGCTATACTGTTTTCGTATGGCTAATTGGGGACAGTCCATTCCCGCCTTGCCAACGCTCATCGCGTTCGAAGCGGCGTATCGCCACGGCAACTTCACCCGGGCCGCTGAAGAACTGCACTATTCCCAGGCAACCGTCAGCCGACGTATTGCGGCCTTGGAGGCTGACCTCGGCACGACGCTTTTTGAGCGCGGCCGCCACGACGTGTCGCCCACCGCCGAGGCGGCGCTGCTCGCTCAGGCCGTTCGGAGCGCGCTCACCGAGCTGTCTGCCACCACGAAGAACCTGCGACGGATGTCGTCTGATCCGAACCGACTGACGATCCGGTCTGATGTTTCGCTCACGTCAGCGGCGATCAACCCCGTGATTGGGGACATCCAGCAGCAGTATCCCGAACTCGACATCAGAGTCCTGTCGTCGTTCGAGCCAATCGAATCATCAGACGAAGACTTCGACCTCGGATTGCAGTACGCCCGCGATCGTCAGAGCGACTACATCGTCGATGTGGTGGCGAGCGATGAGGTGTTCCCCGTGTGCTCGCCCGAGCTCGCTGAAACCCTTCCGCTCGACCTCTCTGCTGAAGCCTTGGCCAACCTGCCGTTGCTTCACGTCGACTACGGCGAGCCAGCGTGGGTCGACTGGAGCCGGTTCCTCGAGGCGATCGGCATCGACACGCCAGGCGAGCTCGAGGGTCCGATCTTCACCACGTACCTAGTGTGCCTCGACTTGGCCGAGCGCGGTCAGGGCGTGGCGCTCGGGTGGGGCCACACGGCACAACCCCGAATCGATGCCGGTCGGCTTGTTCGCATCCCCGGCTTCACGCTGCCGATACCCGATGCGATACGCGCCTACCGACCCCCAACGGCGACGCCGTGGGAACCAGTCGACTATCTCTTGTCATCGTTGCGAGCGCACCTGGCGCCGCCGGCGGGCTAGCCGAGTTCGCTGCCCACAATCGACACGAAGCTCACGCACTCCCCCGGCGCTCCGCCGAGGTTGTGGGTCATGCCAAGTGTCTTGCCAGCTTCAGTCACGCTCTTGATCTGACGATCTTCCGGCGCCTCTTGACGGAGCTGGAGCCAGCACTCGAACAACATCCGGAGGCCGGATGCCCCGATGGGGTGGCCGAAGCTCTTGAGGCCACCGTCTGGGTTGATCGGCAACTCGCCGTCGAGGTCATAGGTGCCGGCAAGCACTTCTTTCCAGCCGAGGCCACGATCAGCGAAGCCGAGGTCTTCCATAAGCACGAGTTCGGTTGGTGTGAAGCAGTCGTGCACCTCAGCCATGGCGATCTCGGCCCGAGGGTTCTCGACGCCAGCCTGGGCGTATGCGTCTTCGGCGCAGGCCACCACCTCGTTGAACGTGGTGTAGTCGTAGTCGGGGTCGATCGGGCCAGCCGCAGGACCGGCAGAGAAGGCAAGTGCCTTCACGTAGAGCGGGTTCTCGCAATACTTGTGAGCGTCTTCTGCTCGCACGATGATCGCCGCGGCCGCTCCGTCGCTCACACCAGAGCAATCGAAGATGCCGAGCTGGCCAGCGATGAGTGGGGCGTTGCAGATCGTGTCTTTGCCGACTTCCTTGCGGAACTGGGCCCGAGGGTTGCGGGCGCCGTTGAAGTGGTTCTTCCACGCGATGCGGGTGAGCACATCTTTCATTTCGGTCTCGTCGACGCCGTACTTGTCGGCGTAGGCGGGAGCCAGCAGCGAGAACATAGCGGGGGCGGTGAGCGCCGACTTGGTGCCGTCATCGGGAATCGTCGTGCCGGTGAGGCCAGACATGCCGTTGTCTTTGAGCTTCTCGACGCCGACTGCAGCGACCATGTCGTAAGCGCCAGATGCCACGGCATAGCAGGCGTTGCGGAACGCCTCTGACCCGGTGGCGCACATGTTTTCGACGCGAGTGACCGGCTTGTAGTCGATCTTGAGCGCTCGACTGAGCGTGAGGCCGGAGACGCCAGACCCGAGCGTGCCGAACCAGTACGCGTCGATGTCGTCTTGTTCGATGCCGGCGGAGGCATAGGCCTCGGTCGACGCCTCGACGAGCATGTCTTCGACGCTCTTGTCCCAGTGTTCACCGAAGGGCGTGCAGCCCATGCCGACAATTGCGACCTGATCTTTGATTCCTCGTGATGCCATCGTGATCCCCTGTTCGTCGTGTTGCTGTTCTCTTCACCGTTCTCGGCGCGTTTCTGGTTGTCCTACAACCGAAAACGATCCGAGAAGGCAGTTCAGCTGACTGGTCGTGCCTTCCAAAAGTAGTTGTGAATGCCGTTTGCTGTCAGTATCCGGCGGAACGTCATCTCCACTCGGTCGCCGATCTTCACCTTGTCGGGGTCGGCATTTGTCAATTGACACTGGAATCGCCCGCCACCGTCGAAGTCGATGACGACCGCAATAGTGGGAGGCGAAAGTGAGTACGCAAGCCGGTCGATCGTGAATGTCACGACCTTCGCTTGCACGTCTGCCATCGGGATGGGATCCATCTCGTCGACGGCCCCGCCCTTCACCGACACTCGCATCGGCGGCAGGTGAACTGCGCCCGTCGACCGGTCTTTCGAACCCACAAAGCCGTACTTCCACGACTCGTTCCGATACGCCGGTGGGCCATACGGAGGTTCGGGGTCTGGGCGGCGAGGTGGTTCTCGGTCGAGAAACCCTCGCCAGGTCAGGAACTTGTTGTAGTCGACCATCGCATGTTGTTCGAGCTGTGATGCCACCGTGGCCGCTGGCTCGTAGCTCGTGATGGCGTCGGTCGTTCGGTAGAAGCCGACGTCGCAGCCATCGGCCAGGTGGACGACCATGATGGTCTCGCCAGGACCGGCCTTGTCGAGCACAGACGACAGCACGAGGCCGGCGTGTGGTGTGCCCGTGTTGCCAATGACTGTGGTGAGGTCGTCTGCAATCGGACGGTCGGCGACGCCGGCAGCCCGAGCCGCCCCTCGCAACGCACGAGCGTGCATGCCAGCCACAATCACATGGTCGATGTCTGACGGTTCGAGGTTGCACTCTTTGAGCGCAGCCGTTGCCGCGTCGGTGACCAGCGGCAGGTAGGCGTGCTCGCCAAAGCGTTCTTCCCACACACGGCTGTAGTTCCACTCGGGTTGACGCCAGCGGTCAAGGAACTCTGCGGTTGAGGACGCACCGCCAATCCATTCGGCAATCACCGGGGCATCGTTGTCGTCGCCGATCATCCAGGCAATGGCGGCATCACCGAGGGCCGCCTCGTCGCTCGAGCCTGGGCGTCCTGATCGCACGTCGGATGCAACAACGAGGGTTGGCTTTGATGAGTCGAGTGCCGACCGCAGCGCAGCGTTGACCGAGCGAGCCGAGCCCATGACGTCGCCGGCAAAGACGTGCTTTGGCAGGTTGAGCGCAGCGTGGATGACGGTGGCGTTTGTCTTGTCGAGGTAGGGCGGGGTGGCGCTCGAGAAGTAGACCGCGTTTGGCGTCAGCTTTTCTGCACCACCAAGCGACTTGAGCAACCCGCGAGAGGCCTCCACCGACATGGAGGTGGCGTCTTCGTCGTAGCCGGCAACCGAGCGGGTGCCCCGACCTCCGCCAGTCCCAAGCGCAGCCGTGACCTCCGTGCGATCAAGCCGGTAGTACGGGACGTAGGCGCTGTATCCGAGAATGCCTCGCATCGAACCTCTTTCATCGAAAGGTGACGGTGCTTTCGACGCTACCGGAGTCACCAAGCCCGGTCGAACTGACGAACGAGTCCGGCAGCAAGTGCTCGGTACGCTCACCCGGTGGGTAAGTCTGCGACTCGTCGATTGTGGAAAGCTCGAAGGGTGCTGCCCGTTTTCGCCCTCGTCGTCCTTGCACTCTTTGCCGCTGCGCTCGTCTACCCCCGAACGCTGAGTCACGATGCAGACGTCTGGCACGCCGATCCGCTTACGGCGCCGAAACCGTCAACGCCCAACTCGTACCGGGTTGGCCCTCCAGGCACGGAGTCCGCAGACGATGTTGCCCCGGTGTTCAGCCAGGACGCCACGACCGTTGGCTCTGCGTTTGATGCCATCGCCACCGAAACAGCAGAGATCGTTGGCGGCTCATCCGAAGATGGCTGGGTGACCTACGTCGAAACTTCAACGTTGTTCGGCTTCCCCGACTACGTCTCGGTTCGCTTCATCGACCTTGACGAGGGCGGCTCGACCATTGCCATCTTCTCTCGAGCTCGTCTCGGACAGAGCGACCTCGGTGTGAACAAGAAGCGTGTCACCGCTTGGGTCACCGAACTCCAGGCCGCGTTGCCTTGAGCGCATCGCCGATCGTGACGACGCAACCGGACCGCCGAGCTGACCGGCTGCAATCAATCGGGACCTACCTGAAGTTGAACAAGTAGGCCTGTTGGCCACCACCAGCCACTTCCACTACGAAGAATCGACAGCTGTCGTTCCAGTCCTTGCTTGTGGTCGTCTTTGCCTTGTAGGTCCCCGACTTGAGTGACGACGTCACGGCGAAGTCCATGTCGACCGTCGCTGCGGACGACGAGCCGGGATTCGTGCACGAGACGGGTGCTGACCAGCCGGCGCTGAAGAGCTCGTCACTACCCAGGATCTTCTTGCCACCATCGTCACGAAGTTGCCAGGTCGCGGTGAACTTGTCACCGGCCACGATGGAGTTCTTGTCGGGCGACTCCAAGAGATCAGACAGCGAACCGCCTTCGAGAGAGTACGCCACCTGGTAGCTGACCGATCGTGTTGCGGTGTTGCTGGCTTGGTCGGTCGCCGTCACGCTGAAGATGCCCTTCCCGAAGGTGGAGGTGTCGAGCGATTTGCCATTCGTCGTGCTGCCGACGCACGAGGCCATGCCAGAGGTCTGGTCATCGCAGCCGAAGTTGGCCCGGACGTCCTGGCCGAGCAGGTAGGTCGCACCGTCGGCCGGAGTCTTGATCGAGATGGTTGGCGGCGTTGCGTCGTAGCGAATGACACCGCGGTCGACCCCTCGATTTCCGGCGCTGTCCGTGCAGCCCAAACTCACGAGCAAACCCTGCGCCCTATCGGGCCCCGAATAGAACCCACTCTTGCTGCAAAAGATGACCCCACTGCCAGAGTCGGATGAAGAGTCAACGAAGTAGGTGACGGGGGCGTTGAACCAGCCGTTCTCGTTGGGCAGTCTGGAAAAGGCGAGTTCGACGTCCGGAGGTGTCGTGTCTCTCCGAATCAGGATCGACTCGGAGAACTGCCTGCCCTCCTGGTTGGTCACCGTACAGGTCAGCGTTTGGCCGTTGGTATCGGCGGTGATGGTGGTAGTTCCGCACCCTTCGCGAATGAGAATTTTCCCCAGTCCTCTGATGTGCCAGCTCACCTCAACATCTGACCGATACCAGGCCCCGTTCGAACTCAGCTCACCTTCGATGTGCGCAGTGATCGTCCCAGGAAAGTCGGGAAGATCGTCGCAGTCGACCACCGGTTTGGACGGTGGCGGCGGATTCTTGATGCCGCCGCCCGGGCGGTTGGTGAACTGCGCGAACTCTTGGCGCTCAGCCGCCGGCATCAGGTTGAGAATCCGCGTGGCGTACCGCTTGGTGTCGTGATCATCGAATATGAGCGCTGCATCTCCTGGGACATATCCGTCGGCCCGGAAACACTGGCCACCACTAACCCGAATGTGATTCTCGGCGCCAACGCGAGAAAGCGTATACAGCAAGCTGAGCGAGCCGATGGCATGAGGAACCGGATCATTGTCGTTGAGCCACAATTCGGTGTCGTTAGCCAACGGGTGAGTTCTGTAGATTCCCTGCGCCAAGCCGAGCGCGTACGTCTGAGGCTGCCCGAAGGTAACGACGCCGCCAATCTCTACTTGTGGATCATCTCGTAGCTGATACGCCAGGTCTTGTGTCACCGCACCGCCGAGACTGTGTCCGGTGAACCACACTGGTTTGTCGGTCGCCCGCGCGATGTCACGAACGTCCTCGAATACGGCCAGCGACGCAGATCGGAACCCGCTATGTGTCTGGTCAACCGGATTTGGGACGATCAATCCGTCGGTAGCGATGTCGAGCCCACCCTCGGTACCCCGGATCACCACAATCATCGCGTCTTCGGTCTCGACGATCATGCCCTGTGTGTCGACCACGACCGGACCAACGATGAAGCTCTCGTCGAGTTCGATGAATCGACTCAGCCCAAGCTGTTCGAACGCAGCGATATATCGGGGACGGAAAGCTCCACTGCCCGGCAAGTTGCCTTCGTACGCATAGTGGCTCAGCAACGACAGCAGGTACGTGTTCTGCCAGTCGTCAGCCGGTGCGTCGCCATCGAATAGGTCGAAGAGCCGCGTGTCGTCGTGCTCTGCTTGTGCCGGGCTGGTTGGAACAGCCACGAAGGCTGTCAACAGCATCGCGACTGTCGCGATCATGGCTCTGGTTCGAGTAAGCACGTTTCCCTCCAGGGGATCCGCTCGAGCAGCGGAAACGAGCAACGTCGCACAGCCGGCGTTACGTGAGCGTTACATGGCCGCTTTGCTCCGGTTCAAGCATCGCTCCTCAGCCCGTGCCACCGCTGACGGCGAGGGCCGGGTCGAGCCGGGCGGCCTTCGCCGCCGGATAGAAGCCAGCGAGCATTCCTATGACGACGGCCGCTCCGATGCCGGAGAGCAGAGCCTCTGGTGGAAGGTCCACCACCCAACTCTGCCGTCTGGCGTAGATGATCGTGATGGCCGACCCCAACAAGATGCCAAGCACCCCGCCGAGGCCGGAAAGCAGTGCAGCCTCCAACACAAACTGGGAACGAATGTGGCCTCGGGTGGCACCGAGAGCTCGGCGCAACCCGATCTCACCTCGGCGCTCGAGCACCGAGATCACCATCACGTTGGCAATGCCCACACCGCCAACGAGCAAGGCCACCCCACCAAGAGCCAACAGCAGATTCTGCAGGTTCTGATCGACCTCGGCTCGAGCTTCGAGAAGGTCGGACGGGCGAGACACCTCGACCTTGGCCGGTCGAGCAGGGTTGGCCGTCGGCGCCAGAAGAGGTCGAGTGTCGGTCATCTCTTCGGGGGTGATGCGGACGTAGATCGAGGTGGGGTTTGGGGCAATCCCGAACAGCGCAACCGCTGCTTCGTCACCGATGATCACCTTGCGCGACAGATCGGGATTGAGCGGCAGCTCATCGAGAATGCCCACAACAACGAAGTCTTGACCGCCGAGGCTGATTGTCGGACCACCAGCGAGATCGGAGATCCCGAGCCGAATCGCGGCGACATCACCCAAGACGGCGACGGGCAGCGATTGAAGACCATCATCGAGAGGCCTCCCGACGACCACCGTCGCCTTGAGAGTCTCGAAGAACTCAGGCGTGGCCCCAAGCGTCCCGATCCCGACAACGGTGTCATCGTGTGCGTTGCGCCGCACCTCGATCTCCGTGTCGATCACGGCACTGGCGGCCTCGACGGTGTCGATGCGTCGGATCATCGGCTCGGCGTCGATTGGCAGCGGTTCGATCGACAGGCCGCCAGACGCCGCCTCGACCTGCAGCAGATTGGTCCCGAGCGTGTCGAGCTGCGCAAGTAGCGCCGCCTTCGACGATGACGAGATGCCGACAACCGCCACCATCGAGGCGATGCCAATGGCGATGCCAAGCGCCGTCAACAGTGTGCGACCGCGTCGACTGCGTAGTCCGACGACGCTTGTGGACACGACGTCGCGGCCTCGGAGCTTCGACCGGTCGCTCATCGGTCCGCCCCTCCTTCGACGGTTCGGTGCTCATTTTCGAGAGCTCGGTGCTCGCCAGCTCTGGTTCTGATGGCACCGTCTCGCACCTCGATCTGTCGGGGTAGGCGAGCAGCCAGATCGGGGTCGTGGGTGATCACCACGATCGTTGCACCGTCTGCGTTGAGCTGCTCGAGCAGAGCAACGATTCCGTCGCCCGTTGCCGTGTCGAGATTGCCCGTTGGCTCGTCGGCCAAGATCAACGACGGTTCGGCCACGATCGCCCGGGCAATGGCAACACGCTGCCGTTGACCACCCGATAGCTTCGTTGGGCGGGTGTGCAACCGATCTCCAAGGCCCACCTTCTCGAGCGCCGCCTGCGCCATGGCTCGCCGTTGGCGACCGCTGGTGCCTCGATAGAGAAGGCCGGTGGCCACATTGTCGAGTGCCGTCAGTGTTTCGATGAGGTGGAAGCTCTGAAAGACAAACCCGAGACGTTTCGAGCGCAGGCCGGAGAGTCGCCGATCGCTCAGCTTCGAGGTGTCCGTGCCTTCGATCAGCAGCCGTCCTTCTGTAGGCCGATCAAGCGTGCCCATGATGTTGAGCAACGTCGACTTGCCTGAGCCAGACGGCCCGACGACGGCGACCATCTGGCCCGCCTCGACGGTCAGGTCAACTCCCACCAGCGCCTTGACAGGAGGCGATCCCGGGTAGATGCGGTGGACGTCTTCCAGTGTGAGCACGGCGGTCATAGTGGGATCACCACCTCGTCGCCTTCTTCGAGGCCTTCGATGATGGCGGTCGTGCCGAACACGCTCACCAGCTCGACGTCGATCCGGCTGATTGCGCCACCAGAATCAACTTCGACCCGCCATGTACCATCCGACTTGGCAAGCAATGCACGAACCGGAATGCTCAGCACGTCGGTCGCCTGGGTCAGCGATCCGACGACTTCGATCGACTGACCGAGCTCATCGGGATTCACGCCGTCGACAGAGATCTCGATCAGTTGGCGAACTCCCTCTTGGTCGCTGATCCGCGACGATCGCGTGACAACGCCCGTGGTCGGCGGTTGCGAACTCACGTCGATGGTCGCACCGACGGGGAAGAAGTCGCGCAACGTCGTCGATCCGGTGACGGTTAGCACGGTGCCCGTGCCGGTGACTTCGATGGGTGTAAACGACTGCCCCACTCGATATTCGGTCTGGAGCAGAACCTCGCTTGTCATGAACACGATCTGTGACGAGTCGACGATGCCTGTTGCGGGATGGCCGACAGACTTCTGCCAGTCCTTGACCGCACGTTGTGTCGACAGGCCGAACACTTCATCGAGCGTCATTCGACCCTTGTCGTCGAAGCCCAAATCGAGCAAGTACTGCTGGAGCTGAGCAACGTCGGCGCCTTTCTGTTGGCCGAGCCGTGTGCCCGCTTCGTCAACCTCCCAGCGACCAACCAACCGAAGCGGCCGGTAGAGCGGAGACTCACCGACCACAAAGAACACCGGACGACCGCCCACCTCAACCAACACGTCGCCGCTCTTCAAGGTGGTCAACGGCAGAGGGGCCCAGGTGACAAGCCCTTCGAGATCCACTGGCAGCGTGATGCTGGTGCCGAACCCGACCGAGGCTTGGGCCTTCTGCGTCTCGACGACATCTTGGCGAACGACAGGCACCATGTCGGTGTCGATGGACGGATCGGACTGTGCCGCAGCCGGCGCCTCCGCACTCGGGCCGCAGGCGACGGTGAGCGCAACGGCCAGCGCGCCAGCGGCGGCGAGACCCGCAGACCGAGTTGCTCGTACTGGCTGGACCGACATCAGCCGTCTTCTCCGTACTTCTCCCAGAGGTCCGGCACTGCCTGGCGAATGCAATCTTCTTCAACCAGCAGATACTCGGCTTCGTCGAAGCCAGCCGGTTGATCGTCGCTGTCGATGTTGATCCCACCGCCATCGCCAATCGTGACCGCGTATCCCTCGGCTGCAAGGCACGCCTCGATGTCGGCCGATGCATCGAGCAGACGAGCCTGATCTTCCGGGTCGATCTCCTGCCCGGTGTCGATCTCTTCGAGCAGCTTCTCGCACTCGACTTCCACCGCTCGCATCGTCTCTGGGTCTAGGTCGTCTCCACCACCGACGTCGATGTTGATGCCGCCATCGAAGCTGACGTTGCCCTCAAGCCCTCCCTCGGCGAGGCAGTCCCGAAAGTCCTCGGCAAGTCGTGACTTCTCGGCCTCGCTAAGATCGTCGGTGGCCGAGCCTTCGAGGCCGAGACCACAGCTCGTCACCAAGGCTGCTGCCGCGAGTGCTACTGCCGGTAGGCCAACTTGTCGTTTGATGCTTGCTCTCATTGCACTACTCCTGTGTTCGTCTGATCTGCGAATTTCGATCTGACAAGACAGTGAGTGGCAGGACTGAGAACGATCTGAGAGAACCTGAGAAGGATTCAGGGCCTCTCAGTCTTTCCTCAGAACCGGGTGAGAGACTGAGCAGATGCGACTCCTCGTTGTCGAAGACGAACACAACGTGGCCGCGGCGCTGCAGAGCGGACTGACGGCCGAGGGTTTCAACGTAGACGTCGCGTCAGATGGCGACACTGGCTTTTGGCTGGCGAGCGAGCACGACTACGCCCTGATCATCCTCGATGTGATGTTGCCAAGTCGGAACGGCTACCAGGTGTGTCGCGATCTACGGGCTGCGGACAACCACACACCAATCATCATGCTGACCGCAAAGGATGGCGAGTACGACCAGGCCGAGGGACTGGATACCGGCGCAGACGACTACCTCGTCAAACCCTTCTCGTTTGTGGTGTTACTGGCCCACGTACGCGCCCTGCTTCGCCGTTCGAGCGCCGGCCCTCAGATCGCACAGTTTGTGGTTGCCGGCGACATCGAACTCGACCGCACCACACGACGCTGCCGTCGTGGCACCAACAGCGTCGACTTGACCAAGCGAGAGTTCGACCTCTTGGAGGTGCTCGTAGCTCACCCGGGACAGGTGTTCAGCAAGGACCACTTGCTGTCCCAGGTGTGGGGTCCATCGTTCGATGGCGGCACCAACGTTGTCGAGGTCTACATCGGCTACCTACGGCGCAAGATCGATGGCGGGCCAGCCCCAGCTCGCATCGAGACCGTGCACGGCCATGGCTACCGACTGGCGCCATGAGCTCCATCCCGCTCCGAGCGAGGATCACCGTCCTCGTGGTGGCGTTCGCCACGACGATTGTCCTTCTCATTGTCGGACTCGGGGGCGTGCAGTCAGTCGACTCAGAGCTTGCGATTGACTCGTTTGAATCGACCTCCGAGGCACTTGCCGTCGCCGACAACGATTTGGCGACCTACGGAACCGAACTGAGGACGAGGATCCAGGAGTGGGCCGACAGCGGCGACAGCCCAAACAGCTTCGACAACTGGGAGGAGAATACGCCAGGTTTGGTTGTCCGCGTTGTCGACGAGCAGGGCCAAATGAGCCGCCTCGATGTCGAAGGCGACATTTCGTTGTCCAACACAACAATGTGCACTGGTTCGCCCGGCAGCGTGACCTGCGACGCGGACGACCGCGGACCTGAGATCATCACGTGGGCTCAGCGCAATGTCGAGGCACGAACAAATGTTGTGTCAGAGAAACGTCCAGTTGTCGTGCACGGATTCGTTGTCACCGACCAGAGCGGCAACGAACTTCTCGTTCGCTACGAGGCCGACGTGTTCGCAACCAGCACCGTGGAAGTCACCAGCGGGTTCGAAGACCTTGCGCTCATCGCGCTGCCCGTCCTCCTGATCGCTCTCGGCGCCATCACGTGGCTCGCACTCGGCCGAGCACTCAGCCCCGTCGCAGCGATGATCGACCAAGTCGACAACATCGGCGCAGACAGCTTGCATCAGCGAGTTGAGGTACCGGCGGCCGAAGACGAGTTGAAACGCCTCGCAACCACCATGAATCAGAT
The DNA here is from genome assembly GCA_938009905.1 of uncultured Acidimicrobiales bacterium. Lineage (GTDB taxonomy): Bacteria > Actinomycetota > Acidimicrobiia > Acidimicrobiales > SZUA-35 > CALEWY01. Next base: position 27,014 of record CALLGK010000185.1, read on the forward strand.
GCTCGACCGGTTGCAGGGAGCAAGCGAACGTCAACGCCAGTTCATCTCCGATGCATCACACGAACTGCGCAGCCCAATCACGGCAACCGGCGCCACACTCGAAGTGGCAAGAACCAATCCGGATGACGCCGACTGGGAACATGTTGCGGCCGTTGTCGATGAGGAAAACGGCCGCCTCGCAAGCCTGGTTGATGACCTTCTCGTGCTTGCTCGCATGGACGAACATGCGAGCAGAGACGGGCAAGGTTGGACCGTTGATCTCGAAGAGATCTGCCTGGCGGAGGCCGATCGACCACACCACGTCGAGGTCGCCGTACGGGTGATTGAACCGGTCCGCGTCACCGGCAACGGTGCAATGCTGACGCGTGCCATCCGAAACCTGGTCGACAACGCGGCTGCGCACGCCGCGACATCGGTCCAGATCGAAGTCGGGCATCGAGGCAGCGAGGCCATCGTCCGAGTTCACGACGACGGTCCTGGCGTGCCGCCGGAGTTCGCAGACAAGATCTTCGAGCGGTTCGTGCGAGTGGACGAGTCGCGAGCACGGGGCGGTTCCGGTGGTGCGGGACTTGGTCTCGCCATTGCCCGCAGCGTTGCGCAGAACCACGGCGGCAGACTCGAACTTGTTCGAGGGTCAGAGAACGGCGCGACCTTCGAACTCGGTCTGCCTCGGTCGTAAACACCCACGGTGCCCCGCTCCACCCTCCCGCTGAGTGGGAACCTGCCGATACAAGGGGAGAGCCCGGTGCCAGGCTGATTTCGATCACCGCCTACTGTTGGGTGGCACACGTCACGTCGAGGAGCCGCACCAGCATGTATCGCATTGACTGCTTGCAATTTGCGAACTGGTCAGAGTCGATCTTTCGCGAGATGCAAGAGGGTGGCGTGCACGCGGTGCATGTCACGATCGTCTACCACGAGACCTTCCGCGAGACAGTGGCTGAAATGTCGAAATGGAACCGCTGGTTCCAGAACCACAGCGAGCTGATCCTTCACGGCAAGACGGCTGCCGATGTTGACCGGGCGAAGGAGAGTGGTCGCACCGCCATCTTCTTCGGCTTTCAGAACCCGTCGCCCATCGAGGCCGATATCGACCTGGTCGAGATCTTGCACACGCTGGGTGCCCGCTTCATGCAGCTCAGCTACAACAACCAGTCACTACTGGCCACCGGCTGCTACGAAGACGACGATCCCGGCATCACTCGGATGGGTAGAGAGGTCATCAAGGAGATGAACCGGGTTGGCCTTGTGATCGACATGAGCCACTCCGCCGACCGGTCAACGATCGAAGCGGCCGAGCTCTCGGAACGTCCGATCACCATCACGCACGCCAACCCGCACGCATGGCATCCGGCACTGCGAAACAAGCGCCACGATGTCATCAAAGCCGTCACCGACAACGGCGGCATGATGGGCTTCTCGCTCTACCCGCATCATTTGGCCGGAAAGTCAGACTGCACGCTCGAGAGCTTCTGCCAGATGGTGGCCGACGCCGCAGAGACCTACGGCGTCGAACACTTCGGTATCGGCAGTGACCTGTGCCAAGACCAGCCAGACAGCATCGTTGAGTACATGCGTGTTGGTCGCTGGACGAAGGGCATCGACTACGGCGAGGGCTCAGCGGCCGCTCCCGGCTTTCCGCCTCAGCCCGATTGGTTCGGCAGCAACCTCGACTTCGGCAACATCGAGACTGGGTTGCGAGCGGTGGGGTTCGACGACCAGAGCGTTGCGGCCGTGATGGGCGACAACTGGTATCGCTTCTTCGCCGACAACTTCGGCCCGCAAGGTTCGACCGCATGAGCACGGCGGCACGCCGGTCGCCCGACGTGGTGATGCGCCTCGAGCGCATGGGCTCGTTTCATCAGTGCCGCCTGTCGTTCATGCGAACCCTGCTGCGTCGGATGAAGCGAGAGAGCTGGAGCTTCGATCGTCCCAGCTTCGACATCGATGCCGAAGGCGTTGGCACCGCGCTCTACACGGCAACGAAGCCAGCGATCGACGGCGAGCCGGCCCGCACGTACACGCTCGTGGCCTTCGCCCATGATCTTCCGGCCGACCAACGTTCCGATCGTGTGATCGCCACCGCTTGGGACGCCACCTTTGCCCTGCACGACGGCGTCCCGACCAACGACGACGTCGAGCGCCTGCGAGCCAATGTTCCGCTGCAAGAAAGCGGGCGGGTTTCCGGGTCGGAGCTGACGCTGTCGCGAGCCAACCGCTCGGTTCGGCTGTTCTCGACCGTGGTCGACGAACTCGCGGCTGGCCGCCAGCCTGCGGTTGAGCTTGTCGACTCCGTTGGTTACGTGATGCGCACCACGGCTGTCTACGGCAGCGGCAAGTTTGGGGCGGCCGACCGCCAGTCGATCGAGCATCGTCCGGAGCTGCTTGCTCCGTTTCAGGCCGAGATGCTCACCGTGTATCTCATCCGCACGTTCGTGATGGACCTCGTTGAGCACATGGCCACCATGAAATCGGCGAACGCCGTCAGCCTCGAGCCAGCGTTGCGACGACGCTTTGGTGTTGGCAATTCAACAGGCCTCGGCATGGCGCCGTTCTTGCTTACCCATCCTCGACTGATCAACAACTGGATCGAGGCTCGGGAGGAAGCGCTGGCTCGTGTGCGGGCATTGCCTGCCGCATCGGACGTGGAGGTCGCTCTGTTTCTTGAAGCGCTGGCCGCGTCTCGCATCACCGTCGACACGTGGCACTCCGAGCATCCGATCCAACAGGCAAAGCTGGCGGATCTACGACGCGACCTCGACGTGATCGACGCCCGCTTGGCCGACGTGCATCTCGACGGAGAGGCTCCATGGGATGGCCTGATCACGTGGGCGCACAACGCGCTGTCGGTTGAAGGCCAGGAGCTTCTCGTTTCGCTGGCTCTCGAGCCCTACGGCCACCTGGTCGACGAGCTCACCGATGGCATGCACGCCGACGAAGCAGCTCCTGTCCCGATCGACGGCGGTCGTTCCGTGTCTGCTGTGCGCGATCTGCTCTCCGGCGTCTACGGGTGGGCGCTTGAGATCGACTGGGACGCGAGCGACGCTGATGCTCGTGCCTGGTATGTGTCTGAGGAGAAGCTCGAACCTCGGCTTGGTGAACGGCACGACGAACCGGTCGGCGACTACGAACAGCCGCTGCAACCAGGCCGCGATGCCAGTCGCATGTATGACGATCTGCTGGCCTGGCCGAGCAACGACACGCTCGCTGAGTTTCTGCGGGCGCACCCGGAGCATCGTCACGTTGCCCGCCGTCTCGAGGTGGTCGCCGTTGCTCCCTACGCCGAGATCCGCGACAACACCATCGCGTCAGACATGTTGCCGATCGACCTACTGCGATCGAAGCTCGCCTTCTTTGGGGCAACACACTTCGACCCTCGATCAGACCGCTGGGTGCGCATCAACATGTTCCGAGGTGCACCGTTTCCTCACGAGTTGCACGATGCCGACCCAGACGCCTGGGTCAACCCGCAGCCAGTTGGTGATGCGGCTTCGCAGTCGTGACCGTCACATCGCTCGATCTGTCACTCGGGGAGTTTCGTGCCCTCGTGGCCAAGGCCGCCAGAGGCGCTGGCTTCAGCTGGGGTCTCGCCGACGACCTCGCCTATTCGGCCAAGCGCCTAGCCGAGTTTGGCGTGCCAAGCGGAGCGATGGCGGTGCGGCTACTGGAACGAATTGACGGTGTTGATCTCAACAAGGTCATGCCTGCGAATGGATTCGAGCCAACAGGCGATGTGCTGTGTCCGGTGTGCACCGGGGCGTACGTCGCCGATGTCGGGATGGGCGTTGCGGATGGTGAATCGCTGCGCATCACGGCCCTCACAGAGCCGGCCCTTTTGGGCCCGCTCCTGGCCACCGCACAACAAACAGGGAAGCTCTCATGCGTTGTGAGTTGGGATGGTGGCGAGTGCATCGCGAGCTCCGAGAGCGTCGTGCTTGTTGGATCTGCGCCGCCCCAAGCGACCGTGACGGTGCGCTGGGTTGCCACCACGTCAGCAGCAGCAACCCGCGAACATCGGGTACTCCTCGAGCCTGCAATCATCGAGAGGCTCGGCGAGTTTGCGCATCGCACCTATGCCCCCAACACCGAAGCGAGCCGTGAGGCGGGGGCCGGAGCGGGGCTCCTCGACGACGACTGATCGTCAGCAAAACATGTGCCGTTCTTCGACTCGCGGCGTTCAAGATTCCGGCCGAAGCAGACGACAACTAGCGAATGCCGCTCCGTTCTCGTTCCGCTTCCCGGCGTCGCCCATCACGGGTTGTCATCCTGGCCGTTGTGGCCTTGATGCTCGCCGCGATCCTGCCGGCCTCAGGCGCATCGGCCGCTTCCTCCGGCCC
>CALLGK010000186.1 GCA_938009905.1 uncultured Acidimicrobiales bacterium
TGCACCGCTCGCATGTTCGACGCGGTAGAAGAAGCCCTCGACGCCGCCGGCCTCTAGGGACGTCCCCGGTCACCCGGCCCCCAGGCCGAACTTGCGTGCACCAGAACATCTACAGCCGGTTTCATGCACGCACGTTCCACGCTGGCCACAACATGCGTGCACCACAACAGCTAGAGACGGTCTGATGCACGCATGTTCCCGTCACAGCTGGCAACGCGGAGCGAGAGACGAGCGCAGCGAGAAGGCTGAAAGCCAATCGCGAGTAGCGCTCTGCGACAACAGAGCCAGTGTGACTGCAAAAAGCAAAGACGAGGACCGGATCGCCCACCGGTCCTCTTCTTTGGTTTTGCTTTGGGAGAGGGAGGGAAGTCTCTCCCAAAAGATCGTGGCCTGGTCCGGGGAGGGAGTCCGGACCAGACCGGTTCTCGGCCGGCGACTGGGTGGAGCCACCGCTACCGAGAGAAGGTTGCCCGGTCTGGGGAGGGAGTCCAGACCAGGCGATTCTGAGTTCCGCCGAACTCAGAGACTGAAACAAACGGGGCTCAGATTTTGTGGGACGAGGCCGGATCGCCCGACCAACCCCGTCCCTTTCTCGGATAGCTGAGGGCTATATCCGAGAGCTTGACCTCAGGCCTGAGGGTCGTTCGAACCTGAGATGCGGTCGTACACGTTTGGCCAGAAGCGGTCACGTGCTGCCCAGATGCCACCCACACCGAATTTGATGATGAGGATTGCGGAGAGCGAACCGACGATTGCGGTGAACAGCGTGTCGACAATGTCCTCGGCGAACTCGATCTGGTCGATGGCGGCGAAGACGCCGATCATCCAGATGGCCCCGACGGCAATCCGGCTGAGAAGCGGACCGAAGGAGGAGTTGGCAAGACCCGGTCGGATCATGTCGCCCACGGCGTTGGCCACGAGGCCAGTTACGACCAGGATGACGATGGCGACAATGAGCTTCGGAATGAAGGCGACGAGATCGGCGAGCAAATCGCTGATGTCATTCGGGCCGAACGCACTAAGTGCGAGCTGCAGCACCAGCAGCATGATCAGGTAGTAAACCAGCGAGGCGATGAAGCGTCCGCTGTTAGCAAAGCCTGCTCGTTCGAGCGGTGCGCCGAGTCCGGCCTTGTCGATATAGCTGTCGAAGTTGATCTTGTTGAGCACGGTCATAATGGCCCTGCGAATGAACTTCGCAATGAACCAGCCGATGAACAAGATCAGCAAGAATGCGATCAGCTTCGGCACGAATGACGCGAGGTCTGTGAAGGCTTGGGTTATCGATGACCCAAAATCAATATCTATTGCGAGCATTGTTTGTTTCTCCCTTTGGATTTCCATTGGCACGTGCCGCTAATTGGGACGTACTTACTCAGAGGTAAGTCGCGAAGAATCTTCAGATTTCTTCCCAACGGTCCGATGAGCCGCCATGATGCCGCATCACATGTGCGACAACCTCGAAACAATTCGCGACTCCCATAAGCTCAGCACCGTCTCATGACAATCAGACGCTTCTTTCGCTCCCGCCGGGTTCTACCCGTTCTATGGGCCGTGCGCCCCGGCGCAGGCGAGTCCGTGGCGTCCGGACGCGGGACGAGTGACGTCGACCCAGAAGAGCTGCACAAGCTCGTAGTTGAGCACGGCGATGCCGTGTACCGCCTCGCCCTCTCCATCGTGCGCGACTCCGCGCTTGCTGAAGATGTTGCGCAAGACACGATGATGAAGGCCTGGCTCGCACTGCCGAGCTTCCGAGGCGACTCGTCGCTGAAGAGCTGGGTCATGCGCATAGCGCACAACACGGCGATCTCGACCCTTCGCACACGCCGTGCTGCGGTGACCGATCCCCACGACTTCCCGGAGGAAGTCACGCTGCCAGAACGCTCAATCGAGCGGCGCGTTGAGTCCGGCACTGCGATGTCGGCCTTCGTCGAAGCCCTCGATCTCCTCGATGAGCTGTCTCGCAGTATTGTCGTGCTTCGTGAGATTGAGGGAATGGCGTACGACGACATCGCGGACGTTCTAAACGTCCCACTACCAACGGTGAAGACCCGCTTGTTACGAGCACGTCGTCGCCTGAGCAGCGCGCTCCGGGAGTGGGAATGATGATCGGCCACCCCGGGAAGCGTCAGCTCCGTGCCTGGTTACACGGCGAGAGCACCGATCGCCTCGACGAGCATTTGTCGAGCTGCGAGCGCTGCGCGTCTGTCATCGAGAATATGGAAGAGCCCCGCACCGACGGGCTGATCGCTGAAACGCTTCACAAGATCCTTGAACCTCCAGGCGATCTCGCCGATCGGATTGAGGTTCGGGTTGCAGAGCGGCTCGATTCACGTCAGGTTGTCGGTTACATGGCGGAGATGTTCGGAGCTGGCCTCGAGACATCGAAGCTGTTGCTTACTGACGAGTCAGACTGACCCCCAGTGATTGACTCTCGAAAGGTTGCCCCATGACATCGAGTGATTGGATTCTGGTCGGTGCCGCCATCATCGGCGGCATCTTGGTCGGCATCGTTCTGTCGCGGGTGCTCAACTCGGTCTTCGGGTCGCCGAACCGGCCCGAGCCGCTCCAACAGGCCGCTGGGCCACTGTCGAGCCTTGGCCTGTGGGCCGGTGTCATCGGTGGCCTGCTGATCGCCCTCGGCATCATTTCACCACCGTCGGTCGAGCAGCTTCCGAAGGACCTCATCAACTTCCTGCCGAAGGTGCTGGCGGCCGCGATCATGGTGATCGCAACCAACGTGCTGGCCTCCTTCGCCCTCGCTGCCGTTGCCCCGGCGATGGCTCGGGCCTCAACGGCGCTTCAAAACCAGGTCTCGATGATCGTCCGAGGCGTCATCGTTGGACTCGGTGCCCTGCTCGCCGTTCGCCAGCTTGGCGTCGACACAGCGGTCATCAACCTCGGCGTTGCCGCGGTGTTCTTCTGTGCTGCAGCCAGCCTGACGCTTCTCATTGGCCTTGGCGGCCACCGCGTCGCCACCGAGGTGGCCTCAACTCGGGCCATCAAGCGCCTCGTGCGTGTTGGCGATCGAATCAGCGTGGGCGGCGTCAGCGGCCTCGTCACCACAATTCACCCAACTGCTGTCGAGGTGACCCCGAACGATGGCGGCGATTCTGTCTTGGTTCCGTCTTCGGTCTTCATGGCCCAGTCGGTCACCATCCGTCGAGGCGAGCCAATCGTCGCACCGACCGCAGCTGAGTAGCTCGCAGACCACCAGCGCGAGCCGCTGCACACAACAGCAGCATCCCTGCTGGGCCGAAAACGACTCGTGCGCAGGCACCAATGGCACCTGCGCACGGTTGAGACGTTTCGAGCGAACCCGAACAGACGCTACTTCAGGCCGAGATGGGCCTTCGCGTCTTCGATGTATTGGCCGTGGCCGGGAGCCACGCTCTTGAGCCGGTAGCTCTTCACCCGTGCTGGAAGATCCTCTGGGATCCCATCATCAAGAAGATCACCGGGGATCAAGCACCGCTCCTGCTCGAGAACAAAGGCGTGCTTGCCCTCGTCTGGCTCGCCCATCGCCATGGCGATGATGCGGAACTCGGTGGCGTCGATCTTGTAGCCATCACCGATGACCTCGTCAGCACCAGCGAAGCCGGCGGGGGCCAAAAGTTCGGCGCCCGTGAGCTCCTTGAGCTTCAGCGCACCGCCAGCGTTGGCATCGCTCGTGTCGGTCATGACGATCCAACGGATTCGGTCGCCACCACAGCCACACACGACATCGAGGTGGTCGGCAGCGCCAGGTCCTGGGTCGATGATGACGATCTCGTCAATACCGATCAGGTAGGTGTTGAGTCCAGGCTCACCGTCGCCACCTTGATTGGCAATACGCCGAACAAGAGGGCTCAGCGCACGCGCAACGCCCGGGGTGATCGGCGGTGGTGGTGTTGGTTCTTCAATGGACATCGGCAGCGAATCTCCTCCGCGACGAGACAGTACGACTCAAGAATTAGTGGCTAACGCAGCTCTGGCCGAGTGGTTCGGCTGCTACGGGTGGGATCGGTGGCAGGACCGTCGTCGACCGTGTCGACATCCACGATCCGTCCGTCAGAACGGCGGTTGGCTTGACGCATGCGATCAAACAGATCGAATGGCTGACTTCCGCCTGGAGCGGAAAAGGGCTGGAACGCCTGCATGCGCTTTTCGACCGTTGGCCCAGCAAAGGCCCGAACCGGGGGCAGAAAGAGCAGGGCGCCCACCAGCGAGCTCAGGAAGCCCGGGATGATGAGCAACAGCGCACCGAGTGCGTTGAGTCCGAGCTTGGTGGCTGTATTCGACCCGGACGTTGCGGATCGATCGGGACCCGCTGCCCCGTTGAGCGGATTGATGAATTCCTGCAGCGCAGCGGGAATTTGCGACAGGTTGCGACGCAGCATCACGACGCCCAAGGCGGCCAGCGCAAGAGAGGCCAAGAGCGTTGTTCCGAGGCCAAAAGCGTCGATCAAACGCGAGAAAACGAAGAACTCTGCGACGACGACAACAAAAATTGTGACGGCATTCCTCGAAAGCATGAACTCTCCATGCTATCGGGCCTCCCCGCATCCTTGACCTGCGCCCCCGCCCCCGATTCGATTTCGACGAGGTTCGCTGGCGTGTCGGTCCCTATCCTCAGAGCCTGTGGGACCCTCAGATTCTGACGCCGATCCGCCTGCTCGGCCGCCCTCTGTCGATCAGCTCGCCACGTCCATTGCCCCTAGCGGCCTACCGCATCCCTTGCGGGTAGAGGTAGCCCGAGCTGCAATCGCCGACGGCGACGTCGACAACATCGAGCGGCGGGCTGTCGCCAGGTCCCGTGAGATGCTCACACCGGTGGTGAACGCCACCGGCGTACTGCTCCACACCAATCTTGGCCGGGCGCCGCTGGCACATCACCAAGATGCTTCCTTCTTCAACTTGGAGCTCAATCTGGCGACCGGCAAACGAGGCAGCAGGCAATACGCCGTTGGGTCGCTGATTGCGTCTGCGGTCGGTGCTGAGGCCGCCATCGTGGTCAACAACTGTGCGAGCGCGGTCCTTCTCGCTCTCGCCGCCCTGCCGAACGACCGGGGTGTGGCCGTAAGTCGGGGCGAGCTCGTCGAGATCGGCGGCGGCTTCCGAGTTCCAGACGTGATGGCGCAATCCGGTGCCCGCCTCGTCGAGGTCGGCACCACGAATCGGACCCGGCTCGCCGACTTCGAGAACGCCGTCAACAACGACGATGTGGGGCTCGCGCTGCACGTGCACCAATCGAACTACCGCATTGTCGGCTTCACCGAGGCTGTGCCGATTCGCGAGCTTGCCACCCTCGATGTGCCCGTCTTGGCCGACATCGGTTCGGGGCTGCTCGACGCCAGCTGCCCGTGGATCGACGGACCCCCACCAAGCTGGTTGGCCGGTGAACCGGCAGCACGACAATCGCTGGCTGATGGTGCAGACCTCGTGATGTTCAGCGGCGACAAGCTCATGGGTGGACCCCAATGTGGCGTACTCGCTGGTTCGCAAGACCTCATCGATCGCTGCGCCAAACATCCGCTGGCTCGAGCGGTTCGACCCGGCGGCCTTGTGCTCTCCGCGTTGCAAGAGACTATTACCCACTACCTCAACCGCGACGGCAACGCGATCCCGTTCTGGCGACAGGCCACCGCTGCCATCGCTCAGCTCCAGCAACGAGCTGAAGCGATCGCGAGCCGAGTAGCCGGTTCGACCACCGTCGAGGTGGTCGAGACGATGGCGGTTCCCGGTGGCGGAACGCTCCCTGGCGTCGAGATTCCAAGCGTCGGCCTGCGACTCGCCGGGGATGTCTCTCGCACGCTGCGGTTCGGCGATCGTCCGATCATCGCCAGGGTCGAGAACGACACGACCATTCTTGATGTGCGCACCGTCGACCCGTCCGACGACGACACACTCGTTGAAGCACTGAGCGCCCTGTGACCGTCATTGCGACGGCCGGGCACGTCGATCACGGCAAGTCAACGCTGGTTCGATCACTCACCGGAACCGATCCCGACCGCTGGGACGAAGAAAAGGCCAGAGGCCTCACCATCGACCTCGGCTTCGCCACGTGCAACCTGCCGTCCGGCCGAGATCTGTCGTTTGTTGATGTGCCGGGCCACACCCGCTTCCTGCGAAACATGCTCGCCGGTGTCGGTGCGGTTGAAGGCTGCGTATTTGTGGTCGCAGCAACCGAAGGTTGGAAAGAGCAGTCAGAGGAACACCTTCGGATCCTTGACTTGCTCGGCATTCGTCACGGCGTTGTCGCTCTCACCAAGCTCGACCTCGTTGACGATGATCTACTCGAGCTCGCCATGCTCGACGTGGAAGAGCATGTGCAGGGCACGTTCCTCGAGGGAGCCCCCGTCGTTCCCGTCGCAGCCACCACCGGCGAAGGGCTCAGCGATCTTGCGGCCGCCATCGACGTGCTCATCGACGACATGGGCCCCGATCGCGACCTTGACCGGCCGAGGCTCTGGATCGATCGAGCGTTCTCTGCCTCTGGAGCAGGCACGATCGTCACGGGCACCCTCACCGGCGGCACGATTCGAACCGGCGAAGATCTGTACGCCATGCCGGGTAGCCAAGCGGCCCGCATTCGAGGGCTACAGAGCCACCACCGCTCCGTCGAATCGATCCCGCCTGGCAACAGGGTTGCCATCAATCTGACCGGCGTCGACCACAACAACCTGCAGCGGGGCGACGTGATGGTCCGCGAGGGCCAGTGGCATGACTCGGCCATGGTCGATGCAGAACTCACCGTGCTGGCGTCTCTCAAGCACGACGTGTCCCGTCGTGGCGCCTACGCCGTCTACCTCGGCTCTGGCGAGTTCGCGGCCAAAGTTCGAGTGCTCGGCCCCGACACATTGGCACCGGGCACGACGGGCGCGGTCCGGCTGTATCTCAATCGACCCATTCCCATTCTGCCGGGCGACCGCTTTGTGCTGCGGGAGCACGGTCGTGACGAAACGGTCGGCGGTGGTCAGATCCTCGACATCGATCCTCAGCTTCCTGCCTCAAAAGCCACGCCAGATCGCGACATCGACCGCCTCGTGAAGGAACGAGGCTGGGTCGAGGCCGAACGACTGTCGAAGCTCACCGGCGAGCCGATCGAACCGACCCTCGGTCGCTGGGTTGTCGACCCCGCAGTGCTCGAACAGACGACAGAGCGAGTGCGGGCGGCCATTGCAGAAGCCGGCCCCCTCGGGCTCGACATTGCCTCGCTCGACGACCGTGAGCGTGCCGTTGTGGGCACTCAGCCCGATCTCAACATCGACCAGAGTCGCATCACCATTGGTGAAGTTCGAGATCCATTGGCCGACCATCCTTGGATCGCCGAGCTTGAGGCCGAGCCGTTTACGCCCCCGAGTGCCGACGGCGTCGATCGAGGGGAAGTGCGCGAGCTCGTGCGGCGCGGCCTCGTTATCGAACAAGACAACGTGTTCTTTGCTGCTTCGTCTATCGACAAGGCAGCGCGGCTCGTCGCCGCGGCGCTCGCCAAACAGCCAGACGGCATCACCGTGGCCGAAGTGCGAGACATCCTTGGAACGTCGCGCAAGTTTGTGTTGCCGATCCTCGCCTACCTGGATGGCAACGGCATGACCCGTCGCCGCGAAGACGTCAGGATCGCAGGCCCCCGACTACCCGAGCCGGACTAACCAACACGCAGGTGCAGAGGGGAGGCACCTGACGCGTTCGGACAGCGACGAATCGTTGAAGTTGGCCCGAGAGAATCAGTTCGGCGTGAGGATCAACTCGCGTCGTTCGTTCTCGGTGAGTCCACCCCAGATGCCGTGCTGTTCACGGATCGAGAGTGCGTAATCGAGGCAATCGTCACGGACGCCGCACTCAAGACAGATCTCTTTCGCGCGCTTCTCGCGCATCCGTTTCTCGGACCGTCGTTCAAGCCGCGGTGGCGGAAAGAAGATGATCTGATTTGGTCCCCTACAAGCTGCCCGGTGGTGCCAGGCATTGTTGTCCAGACTCTGAATACTCACAGTCACGTACCCCCCTTGGATGCGAGAACCAGAATCTATGCGTGTGACACTTGTCGCACAAGACCCAATTTGTCCGGCGCAAGCTTTTCGGACCGCGATCCGGCCAAACAAGAGGGTTTCAGCCGAATTTTGGGCCGAAATGTTCGAGGTTTAGCGCTCGCGATAGTCGCGGGCACCGCCCGATTCAGGCTCCACAAGCAACCGCAGACGGTCGATGCCGACAACGCGCACCGTGTCACCGTCGCTGATTGGGGTTGCGCGGTTGGTCGTTGCTCGCCACGGCGTGTCGTCGATCATGACGGTGCCGACCGGGTCGACCGATGTCTTCGCCGTGCCGGTCTGTCCAATCATCCACTTCCGGCCGATGGTCGGCGTTGAGAAGCGCGTGCGAACCATCGACGGCATGCCGGTGTAGACGTACAGCACGGCGCCCACGATCCCGAAGAGCCCCGTGATCCACGACATCGAAACGCCGTCGCGAAACAGAAACCAGGTGCCGAGTATGAACAGCACCATGCCAACCGCGGAGTAGAGGCGCGGCACGTTGGTTTGGATGTCGACTGCGATGGCCAGCATCGACAAGATCAGCAAGCCGATGGCCCACCAGCGGGTGGGCAGCACGTCGAGACCAAAGCTGCCGAGGACGAGCATGAAGGCACCGATGACACCGGCGACACCAACGCCGGCCGTAAACAGCTCGAACACGAGAAGCGACAGGCCGCCAACGAAGAACAGGTACGACACCTCAGGGCTTGCGACCGTGTGAAACAGCTGCGACGTGATCGGCAGGTTCAGGAACTGGGCCTGGGTGAGCTGGCTTGCATCGTCGCTGAATGCGGGCGAGCGGTAGCCCTCGATCTCGTTGACAAAGTCACGCAGCACCGAGGCCCGCTCGATCGGGCCAACCGAGATGCCAAGCTCAATGGCTTCTTCTGCCTCGATCGACACGTTCATGAGGCGGTCGGTTGCGTCGCCAAAGACGGGCTCAAATGCGCCCTCTGGCAAGCGGGATTCGCCAATGTCGCCAACCCGCGAGCCGGCCGAAATGCCGACAAGATCGGTGAGGCCAACGAGTTCGGCGCTGCCACCAAGGGCCACGGAGCCGCTGGGACCAACCCAACCAACGATCTGAAGCGGTGACGTGGCGATCAGCTCCGCCAGTTCGATGAACTCGTCGTCGTCGAGCACAGAGCCCTTCGAGTCGATGGCGAGTACGAGCGCAATCACGTTGCCGTTGACGGCGTCGTCCTCTGCTCGCTTCAACTCGGTCTTGATGAAGTCGGCCATCACCGGATCGAGCAAGCCAGACACGGTCAGAATCCGAATCTGTCCATCGGAGTCATTCGTGGACTGCGCCGGGACGCTCGTCGAAGAGCTTGCCGGTGAGGCCACCGCCGAAGACAGTCCAAAGAGGACAACGCCGAGCACCATCAGTGCCAGCGATACCCTCCGGACTCGTGAGCGCTGTCGATTTCTTACGTTCATCTCGCATCCTGATCGTCGCCGGCAAGGGTGGCGTCGGAAAGACCACGGTAGGGGCAACTCTTGGCGTCGCGTCTGCTCGCAGCGGGCTCGACACATTGCTCATCGAACTCGAGGGCCACTCAACCCTTGGCCGACCGTTCGGAATCGATGATCTGCCCTACGAAGATGTCGATCTCATCGAGCCAGGCGAGGGCCGCTTGCGAGGCCGACGCATCACTCCTGATGAGGCACTCGTTGACTATTTGAGCGGTCATGGGCTTGATCGCATCGGTGGCCGACTCGCCCAGACCGGCACGATCGACGTTGTGGCCACGGCCGCGCCCGGCATTCGTGATCTGCTGACGCTCGGCAAGATTCGCCAGATCGAAGCGACCGAGGATGTTGACCTGATCATCGTTGATGCTCCAGCAGCCGGGCACGCTGTGACGTTTCTGCGGTCAGCAGCTGGGCTCAGCGAGGCCGGCGCAGACGGTCCGGTGAAGGAGCAGGCCGATCTCGTCTCGCAGATGCTGTCTGACGATGCACGGTGCCAGGTTGTGCTTGTGTCGCTGGCAGAGGAGACGCCAATCACCGAAGTCATCGAGACGGCCTACAGCCTCGAGGACGACGTTGGGATCGCCCTGGGCCCCATCGTCATCAACGGCCTGATGCCAAGCATTGACGGCCTTGAAGCAGGGCTTGATGCGCTCAGGAGCTCACGCTCCAAGCTCAACAACGCTCGCCGAGCCGCAGCGAACTACCGACTGACGAGACGCTCGAGCCAGGCTGCGGAAGTCGAACGACTCGACGTTGAACTACCTCTGCCTCGCATCGATCTACCGATGATCTTCCGGGCCGGACTCGATGAAGCATCGATCGATGAGCTGACCGACGTGCTGCTCCCCCAGCTCGAAGCCCTCGGTCGAGCCACCAACGACAAGACACCATCGTGAGCAAGAACGAGTCGGTCATCGACCGGGCCGATGTGATCGTGTGCCTTGGGGCCGGAGGCGTCGGAAAGACAACCACCTCAGCATCACTCGCGATCGCCGGAGCCATGGCGGGGCGACGGGCCGTCGTGCTGACGGTCGATCCAGCTCGACGTCTCGCCGATGCGCTTGGCATTGCAGAACCAACGAGCGACGGAGAACGCCGTGGCCTTGGTGGTACCGACTGGGGCAACGAACCTCGCCTCATCGACGGACCGTGGGACAACGACGGCCAAGACGGCGAGTTGTGGGCGGCCATGCTCGACCCCGCAGCCACCTTCGATGCGTTGATCACCGAGCATGCGGCCACGCCGTCGCAGGCCGAGGCCGTACTTGGGAACCGGCTCTACCAGAACCTCACATCGACGCTGTCTGGCACAAACGAATACATGGCGGCCGAACGGCTGCGGGCTCTGCATCTCGACGATCGCTTCGACCTGGTCATCGTTGATACACCGCCGTCGCAACACGCCATCGACCTCCTCGACAGCCCGGGACGACTCAGCCGATTCGTCGACCACCGGCTGTATCGCTCGATCTTGGCCCCCAAACGAGGACTCATGCGGGCCGTGAACGCGGCAACGCAGTTGGCCGTCAGGATGATCAACCGCCTCATCGGCACCGCGCTTCTTGACGACGTGATCGACTTCTTTGCCGCCTTCGAGGGTATGGACGAGGGGTTCCGAAACCGTGCAGCCGAGGTCGACGAACTCTTGGCGTCGTCCCAAACCCGGTACGTGCTCATCTCGGCGGCTCGCGAGACAGCCATCGCTGAGTCGACCTGGACTGCAACCCGGCTCGCGGAGCGAGACCGTCCAGTCGACACATTGATCGTGAACCGACTCACACCAGACTTTGGCGCCTCAGATCTGGCTCTCAGCGAAGACCCAACCGACGACGACCCGCTCGACGCCAACCTTCGCCAGTTCGCAACGCTTCGCGCCTCGGAGCGGGCGCTCATCGACACGCTTGCGCAGCGCATTGCCGGTCAGACCAGTGCTGGCCAGACGAATGCTGGTCAGACCGGTGATCGTTCCACCATCGACCTCACGATCGTCGAGATCGAAGAGCGCGCCGAACCAGTTGCTGATCTTGACGGACTCGTCGACATCAGTGATGCATTCTGACTGGCCGGCATTCTCGGCCTGAGGCGCTGAAGTGGTCAGCCCTCGGGCAGCGGCTCGTCGAGTGCCTCGACGGCCTCTTCAAGCGTTTCCGTCACGGGAACGATGCGATCGAACCCCGTTGTGTTCAGCAGTCGAGTGATGGCGGGGCGGTCAGATCGGACGGCAACGGCACCATCGGCTTCACGAGCCCGACGGATGCCGGTGATCAATGCACCGAGTCCCGCAGAATCCATAAACGGCACATCAGACAGATCGATCAGCAGTCGTTCATGACCGACCAAGTTCGCGAGCGTCTCGCGAAATGACCCAACGGTGTAGGCATCGAGCTCGCCCGACGGCCGACAAAGTGTGTAGTTCTCAGTTTCTTCAAGATGGATCTCGATCACGAGTTCCGTCCTCCTATGACGGGCACAGCGGCCAGCCCCTGTCCCGGTTGCCGGATGCTAGCGCTTTCAGGGTCGGACATGGCTTGCGCCCCGAAGTCTCGGCGAGATCTCGGGGTTTTCGCATCAGATTTTCGCATCGGATGCCAACACGAACCAGTACGATGTGCCTCTGATGACTGGGATCTTGCTCGCCACCGATTCCGACGCCGTCTTCCACGAGGTCGACAGTGCGCTTGCTGGTGCAGACACCACGGTGTCTCGGGTGCGCAAGGGCGCCGACGTGCTCGCTGCCTGCTTGGCCCAAGATCCAGACCTTGTCATTCTCGACCTCCAGATCGGCAACATGGGTGGCGTCGCCACCTGCCTGGCGCTTCGCCAAGACGAGGGAGCTGGCCGCATTGGGCCCCGCCCAATAGCGCTCCTGCTCGATCGGGCTGCCGACGTGTTCCTCGCTCGCGAGGCCGGCGCTGACGGCTGGCTCGTCAAGCCGCTCGATTCCCTTCGATTGAGGCGTTTATCGAAGCAGTTGCTCGCCGGCGAGACCGTTTTCGAAGGCGTTTCGACCCCGAGCTGAGATAACCTTCGAGACACACAACACGGGTTGTGGCGCAGGTTGGTAGCGCGCCTCGTTCGGGACGAGGAGGTCGGGAGTTCAAATCTCCCCAACCCGACAACAAAGTCCGTCCCCGGGGGACGTGACGAATTAGTCCTTTAGTCCCCCGTTGCCTAGCCCGATGTTCTTAGGGCATGACACAGGACGGAAACAACGCACTCCAGCAGTTGCAAAACCGGCTCGGAGACAATCTTGATGCGGCTTTTGCCGAACCAGGCGGAGCTGGTCAGACAACCGCCCCTCTCCCAGAGCACGCTGATGGTGGCGCGCCCCAGAGCGCAGCGCCGGCTGCGGCTGTTGAGGCCCTTGAGATTCGCCAAATTGCCGGCACGCATGCCGGAGGCACACTGCAACTCGGTCAGGGCAGCTATCGCCTTGGTCCCGGCGTTGACGCCACCTCACTTGAGGCAGGAGCTCCGGTCGCCGCTCAGTTCGGTCTTACGATCGCGCCAGACGGCACCACGCAGCTGATCCCATCAGCGGCAGGCATCATGCTCGACGGCCGCCACGTTACGGAGCCAACGACGCTCGGCCCGGGACAAATCATTGACGCTGGATCTGCTCGATTTCAGATGGGCGTCGCTCGGTCTCGCAACATGCTGCAGGCCGAGGCAAGCGATCTTCCTGTTGAGACATCCTTTGCACCAATGCCTCCAGCAACCAAGAAGCGTGGCGTCGACTCAGACGTCATGGACTGGGTCTACGACGTGCAGTCCGAGATGGCTCGCTCGATGCGAACGGGATTCACCCCAGACGAGATTCGCCGTCGCAGCATCATTGGATTGTCTGCCTTCCACATCGCCGACCCTGGAACCATCTTGTTCGGTCGAGCAACGGTCGCCCTTGGCAATCTGCCACTGACGCTTCCTGGCGACACATCAGAGCTGTCCAAGGCAACCCGAGAGGCCGTTGGGCAGGCCAGCGTTGTTCCGTCGGTCCCGCTTGACGTCGATCTACTTGCGCAGTCGATCGCCATTGTCGGCCACCACGGCACCGGACAAGCGATCGCCTCATGGTTGACGCTGTGCGCAACCGTGATGGCCAGCCCCGATCATGTTGGACTCACGATCCTCGCTCGCAACAGCCGAGGCGACTGGTCATGGTGTGATGCCCTGCCGCACTCAGAACAACGGCCGGGACGAGCGCTCGACATCATCATCAACGATCGCCAAGACGGCCTCGGTCAACTCCCGTCGAACGGCGTGATCTCGATCGTTGCCAGTGAGGACGAGGTACCAGACGGTACGCAGATCGTTTTTGAGCTTGGCCGCAACGGTGCCAACCTCCACGACTTGTCGGCTGGTCGAACCGCCGAAGGCGTCACTCCCATCGGCGTTTCAAGCGTCTTTGCCTACGACGTCACCTTCGCCATGGCGGAGCACTACCTCCCTCCCACTGGAGTCCAGCGATGACGACCGCGTGGGTCTGCGAACAGACCTCGACGAACCACAACGAGCTGCCCGACCTCACGGCAACCTCCGGCGCAGTTGCGGGCGCCGCCGGTGCGACGGCAGCGCAGGGTGCTGCTGCGCTCGCAGGCACAGATGGTCCGGTGAAGAGCCTCGGCACTGAGCTGTCGAAGCAAAAAGAGAAGGAAGCCGAAGGCAACAAGATCCTCCAGGTCGGTGCGGGTCTCGTGGCTGCTGGTGCGCTTGTGTTCGCCGGCTACATGTTTGCCTGGCCAATCATCTCGGGCTGGCTTGAAGCCGAGCCAGAGAGCGTTGCCTTCGTTGATCCTGACGCCGCGCCAACCCAGCGCTTCGTGATCGACGGCGACACCCTGTATCTCGAAGGCACGGTTCCAGACGAAGGCATCTCGAACTCGATGCAGGCCATGGCAGCAGATGCCCTCGGCGAGGACCGCGTGGTGAACAACCTCGAGGTCGATTCCTCTGCCGTCTACCGCGATGACGCTCAGGTACCGCTCAGCGTTGCCGAGACTGTGCTGTTCTCAACCGGTCGGGCCGACGTCGGCACCCAGTACCAAGATCTCATCAACTTGGGCGTCGATCTTATGTCGACCCAAGATGCCGTGACCCTCACTGTCGTGGGTCACACCGACAACGTCGGCGACGACGCCCTCAACCTCGAGCTCTCTATTCAGCGGGCGCAAGCCACCGCAGACGAGTTCGTGCGCCGAGGTATCGCCGCAGAGCGCGTGTCGGTTCAAGGCCGGGGCGAAACAGAGCCCATCGCGACCAACGACACCGAGGAAGGCCGCAGCACCAACCGCCGCGTTGAGTTCCTCATCCGCGGCCTCGGCTAGAGCCCCCGCACACTCCTACAGCAGGTTTGCTTTGAGGTCGTCCTCGTAGGACGCGTCGTACGACTCGACGTCCATCTCGAAGTCCTTGAAGCTGTTTGAGATCTGGCCCGGCGTTGGCAAGTGATCAACATCGCGCCAGCTCGCTGGATCCCACAGCTGACTGCGAATCAGCGCCTTGCCGCACTGGCTGTAGGCCTGCTCGACGGTGATGCGAATCACGGTCGCTGGCGCCTTGCCGTCGATGGCGTGCGCAGCGAGCACATCGGGGTCGGTGGTGATGACCGCCCGACCGTTGACCCGCATCGAGTCGATGCGATTGGGAATCAGGAACAAAAGCGAGCAACGTCCGTCGGCGATGATGTTGCGCATGCTGTCGAGGCGATTGTTGCCCTTGCGGTCTGGCAGCTCGAGCGTGTGCTCGTCGATGACCCGGACGAACCCAGGCTCGTCGCCTCGCGGCGTGCAATCTGTGCCTTCCGGACCAACGGTGGTGAAGGCGCAAAAAGGCGAGGCCTCGATCAGCCGTTGGTACACGGGCGCCAAGCTCGTCTGCTCCTTCGTGCGAGCCCCCAACGACACATCGCCATAGAGCGGTAGCAGGTCGTCCAACGTGGTCACCAGGTGCTCGGTCATGGTTCCATTCAAGCAAACGGACAGCGCATGGCGTTTACTGAGGCAATGCGTTTCACCATGGATGCGTGGCCCGGCCTCGCCGACGGGTCGATCACCGTCACCTTCCGGCGATGGAAGCGTTGCCAGGTAGTGCTCGGCAACCAGTACCGAAGTCCATCAGGCATGCTCGAGGTGCTGGCCGTGGACGAACTCGCCGACGCAAGCGCGATCAAGAAGGCGGATGCCAAGAAGGCAGGGTCTCCCGACCTGGAATCGCTGCTCGAACGATTGGGCCCGCCCGTCGAAGGCACAACGCTCTACCGCGTTGAGTTCCGAAACGCCGGCGCCGACCCTCGCGACGAACTCCGCAAGCAGATCCCGGACGACGATGAGATGGACACAATTCTCAAGAAGCTCGACCGTCTTGATGCCCGATCCTCCTACGGGCCCTGGACGACCGAGACACTGCGCATGATCGCCGAACAACCCGGGGTGCGAGCACCCGACTTGGCGGCACAAGTGGGCCGCGAGACCAAGCCGTTCAAGCTTGACGTTCGCAAGCTCAAGAGTTTGGGCCTTACCGAGAGTCAGAAGGTTGGCTACAACCTGAGCCCACGGGGCGCGGCCGTTGCCAACGCCCGCCTAGCTCTCGACTGAGCGAACTCGTACTCAGCGAGAAAGACTGAAACGCTCGACTCTCCCCTGCGACCTGCCGATCTCTACTCTGTGAGCATGTTGTCCGAAGCCATTGCCCAGGTGCGTCTGCAGGGAAGCGACTGGCTTCGCGGCGCCCTCGTGGGTGAGGAGGGACTCACCGGCCCCGAAATGGCGAGCGCGGAAGACCCTGGCCTGTTCGGACCGCAGTCGGTGATGTGGCGAGTGCACAGCGACGGGGCCATGTTGATCGGCGGGCTACGTTCGTTGCTCTTCCAGACGCTTCATCCCCTTGCAATGGCTGGTGTGGCCGAACACTCCGACTACGAGGACGACCCGTGGGGTCGCCTCAACCGCACAGGGCGGTTCGTGGGAGCCACCACCTACGGATCGACGGCCGCCGCAGAAACGGCCATCGAGATCGTCAAGCGCATCCACGTGCGAGTCGAAGGCACCGCACCGGACGGCCGGCCATACTCAGCCACCGATCCTCATCTGCTCCTGTGGGTGCACGCCACCGAGGTCGACAGTTTCCTCGCGGCCTTCGATCGGTATGGCGAAGGCAAGCTCCGAGATGCCGAGCGCGATCAATACGTCGCCGAGATGGGCGAGGTCGCCAGCCGGCTCGGCTCAGAAACGCCGCCGACGACCTACGCCGAACTTCAAGACTGCCTCAACGATTTCAAGCCAGAGTGCGAGGCTGGCGATCAGGCTCGCACCGCCGTGAAGTTCCTACTCGCTCCACCCGTGCCGCTCTGGCTCCGTGGCAGCTACGGCATCATCACGGCTGGCGCGGTCACGCTGCTGCCGACGTGGGCGCGGCGAGAGCTCAAACTGCCGGTGCCGCCCCTGGCCGATCCGCTCGTCGTTCGGCCCGCTGCTGCGGCCATGACCCGCACGATTGATTGGCTCATGACCGCCCGCCAGCATGAGCGCACATCAAACCCAAGTCTGTAGAGCGTCTGCTCGCTACGACGGCTAGCTGACGCCGTCTTCTCAGGGCGGATTGTCTACGTAACGTTGGGCCGCATCTTCGAGTGACAGGCCGACCTGGTTGGCCAGCGACGACAGCCAGGCCAGTACATCGCCCAGCTCGTGAAGCTGTTGCTCCGGAGTGCCCTTTCGGACGGCCTGGGCAAGCTCGCCGACTTCTTCGGCGAGCCAGGCAACGGTGGATGGTAAGCCTCGCTCACGATCCGCTTCGCCGTAGAGGTCTTCCATCAGGGTTTGGAACTCAGCGAGATGCACGCCAAGACCCTACCGACGGGCCGGTTCTGGGGCGTGCGCTCAGCGAGCTCGCTGCCGGGCCAGGAAGGTCAGAACGATCACCAGGGTGAGAAGTGCGGCGGCAATCATGGGGAAGGTGATGGCGACCTGCGTGGTGGTGACTTCGACTGTGTCGTTCATGTCTTGAAGACGCCGGTGACCTCAGATCGGTTCCGCTACGTCGAGAGAAACTTCTCGGATAGCTCACGCAGGTCGGGCTTTCGCACTTTGTTTGACGGTGTCAACGGGAACTCGTCGACCACCCACACGTGGCGCGGCACCTTGTAGTTGGCGAGCTGCTCTCGGCACCACGCAATGATCTCGTCCGGGTCTGGCGACCGGCCCGGTGAGGGAACGACGAACGCGGCTCCAACCTCGCCCATCCGTTGATCGGGGACGCCAATCACCGCCGCCATGCCAATGTCTGGATGCTCAACCATCACGCGCTCGATCTCAGCCGGGTAGGCGTTGAAGCCACCCATGATGAACATGTCCTTCATGCGATCGGTGATGTCGATGTATCCCGCCTCGTTCATCACGGCGATGTCGCCGGTGTGTAGCCAGCCGTCTGCGTCAATCGCCTCGGCCGTCTGCTCTGGAGCATCCAGATAACCGGGAGTCACCTGGAAGCCCCGCACCAAGAGCTCTCCTGGTTCACCAGTTGGCACGTCGTTCCCCTCGGCATCCACCACTCGAAGCTCGGTATCGAGTGGAGCCCGGCCAGACGTCGACGCGACGAGCTCGGGTGAGTCGCCCTGGCGTGTGTAGGCCGCGATACCAGACGTTTCGGTCATGCCGTAGGCCGTCATGACATGGTCGAATCCGAGCCGCTCGCGCATTCCAACGATGAGCTCAACAGAGATCGACGCAGCGCCAGTGACGCAGGCTCGCAGCGACGAGATGTCGTAGTTGTCGAGCTCGGCGTGATTCAGCAAGCCCTGGAAGAGAGCGGGCGGGCCGGGAAACACGGCCACGCGTTCGCGCTGGATGGTTTCGAGCACTCGATCAGGTTCATAGATCTGCACCGGCAGGTTGAGCGCTCCGAAGAGCAGGCAAACGATGATTCCCGAGTTGTAGCCAAAGGCATGGAAGTACGGGTTCACAAGCAAGTACGGGTCGCCGGCCTTCACGGTGAGGCACTCGCCGTAGCTGAAGAAGCCTCGGATCACCGCGCCGCCACGCACTTGGACGCCCTTGGGATGTCCTGTCGTTCCGGACGTGAACATGATCAACGAGATGTCGTCGTAGGTCACCGCGTCTGATCGGCGATCGACTTCTGCCTGGAGTGCTTCGGGGTCTTCTGCTCGGTCGAGGAACCGTGCGAACGGTGTTGTGCCCGCACCGCCGTCGGCTCCAAGGTCGATCACTTCCCGGAGCGTCGGTATGTCTTGGCTGGCGAGGGCTCCGCTGTAGTCGGTATCGAGGAAGCCGTCGACAACAAACACGATGCCGACCTTGGCCGCGTTGAGCACGTAGGCAGCTTCTGGCCCTTTGAATCGCGTGTTCACCGGAACAAGCACACCGCCAGCACGTGATACGGCAAGCCCGGCCACCACCCACTGCCAGCAATTGGGAGCCCAGACAGCAACGGCATCGTCGGCGCCGACGCCAGCCGCCACGAGAGCGCGCGCCGTTCGGTCAATCTCGTCACCGAGCTCGCGATACGACAGCGTTGTGTCGCCGTCCCGGATCGCTGGTAGCTCAGCGAACTGGTCGGTCGACCAACGAATGAGCTCCGGAATAGTTGTCTGAAGCGGATCCACAATCGGCGAACCTAGTTGGGCTCGCCGAGGACGTCAGCTTCGACGGAGCTTCATCATCACCTGCAAGCACGAGGTATAGCTCTCGCCCTGTCCGGTAGAGGTCATGTCGTGTTCGTGCCATTGCCTGGCCAGATCAGCGCCCCGCTCCCCGTTAACGAACGAGATCGGCACCGCCCACTTGCTGCGGCCGTAGATCCCGCGGATCTCTTCGACCTCGAAGTACTTGCGGAAGAGATCCAAGGCCTGCTCGTCGAACGGCCACTCCCAATCGGCGTCGTCCTGGAACGGTTCGTAGGCCTTGCGCATCGCCTTGATCGGCAGCCACGTGTTGAGTGGATCGTGCGTGAGCACCACCGCTCCGGGGGTGAGCTTGCTGTGCAGGATCTTGAGGAAGGCGTCGAGGTCAGCAAAGTGATGCGCCACGCCAACCACGTATGCCGCACCGAAGTCGGTCTCCGCAAAGTCGTCCGACAGGAAATCGACGGCCATGGCACGGGCCTGGGTGAGCCCGAGCTCGTCGAACGTTCCACGAACTGTCTCGAGACGAGCGTCGCTCAGGTCGATGGCCACGTAGTCGCTCGCCACCTCAGCCAGCTCGAAGGTGAGCGGATTGCCGTCGCCGACGCCGAGGTCGAGCACCTTCGCGCCGTTGGCCGCAGGAGCAATCCACTCGCGCTGCACGTCGATGATGCTCTCGGCCAGCTTCGCAGCACGCATCCGTTGAAAGAAGGTGCCACGCAGACCGCGCCAGGCGTTGGTCGCCCGACCGTTCCACGAGCTCGTGTGCGCACCGTCGGCGTTCTCGTAGTACTGCTTCTGACGCTCGTTGGTTTCGAGCATGACGTCGAGCTGCGACATGAGTGCTTCCTTCGTGGGGTCCATCGTGGCGTGCGGAAGCCAACGATGGCGTTGCGGACTTGACGCACAGACTAAACGACTGGAGCAACGACGCGAGCCGAACAACAACATGGGCCCGCAAAGATGCTTGCGCAGTGACGCCTGTGGAATGGTGTTTCGCCATGGACCTAGTGATTCGGAACGGGACCGTCGTTACCGGCGGCACAGAGGCGGTGCTCGACATCGGCATCGAGGACGGCCGAATCGCTCAGCTTGGCGGCTCGATGACCGGTGAGCGCGAGATCGACGCAACCGGCCGCTACGTGCTGCCAGGTGGTGTCGATGCACACGTGCACCTCACCGCACCGGGCACCGGGCCGGACTCATGGCGTTGGGTCGACGACTTCGAGGTCGGCACCAAAGCGGCGGCCGCTGGTGGGGTCACGACGGTCGGCAACATGTCGTTCCCCCGCAAGGGTGAGTCAATGACCACCGGCCTTGAGCGTGATCTGGCTGATGCCGCGGCCAACGCCATCGTTGACCACTTCCAGCATCCGGTGCTGCTTGAACCAACCCCAGAGGGAATCGCCGAGATCGAACAGCTCGCGGCGGCCGGTCACCCAAGCATCAAAATCTTCCTGTCGTTCCGTCGATTCGACCGGCACGTCGATGGCTACGTGTCGGCCATGGAGGCGGCTCGCGATGCTGGCGCCGTTGTGCTGCTGCACTGCGAAGACCCTGCGATCATGCACTGCTGCGGCACGGCGATGGCCGAGGCAGACGAACGCAGTGCGGAGCACTATCCGAAGTCGAGGCCAAACGAAGCTGAGCGGGTGTCGACAGAGCGGGCCGTTGGTTACTGCGCCACTACAGGTGCGGCCACCTATGTGGTGCACCTGTCGAGCAAGACGGCGCTCGAAGCGTGCCGAGTCGGACGCGCCAGGGGCCTCCCCATCTACGTGGAGACTCGACCGATTTACCTGCACCTGACTGAAGAACGATTCGCCGAGCCAGACGGCGCCAAGTACGCCGGGGCGCCGCCGCTTCGAACCGAGGCCGACCGCGAAGCACTGTGGGCGGGGCTCAACGACGGCACCGTTGCAACCGTCTGCACCGACCATGCGCCGTGGACACTTGAAGACAAGCTCGATCCATCGCTGCCCGCATGGGATCTCCGCCACGGCATGGCCGAACTCGAAACGATGATGCCGGTGCTGTGGAGCGAAGGCGTTGCGCAAGGCCGGCTCTCGGTAGCCAGGTTTGTCGAACTCACCAGCACGAATGCCGCAAAGCTCTTTGGCCTCTATCCCCAGAAGGGCACCATCAGCCCCGGCTCAGACGCCGACATCGTGGTGTGGAACCCAGACGAGATACGAACCGTCGACGGCGCAAACATGCACTCGTTGGCTGGGTACTCCCCCTACGACGGCTGGGAGGTCACCGGCTGGCCAGAGCTCACGATCAGCCGGGGCGAGATCGTGGCAGAAGGCACCACCGTGATCGGCGAACCAGGTCGGGGGGCGTTGGTGGCTCGCGATCGATTCGAACGACCGTAGGAATTGCGCCGCCGTGCTGACCCAAGACCAAATCGACTTCTTCTGGCAGAACGGCTGGCTCGTTGCCCCAGACGCCGTCACGCCAGACCAGCTCAACCGTCTACGGGCCGACTTTGCCAGCTGGGTCGACGAGAGCCGCCTCCACGCCGATCCCTGGGACACCGACACCGTCGACGGACGGCCCCGCTTCGACATGGCAAGCGAGCACACGGCCGAACACCCGATGCTGCGTCGCGTGAACGATCCCATCGCCGTGTCTGCCGCCTATCTCGAAGTGATGCAAGACAGCGCCATGGTCGACGGAATCGCCGATCTGATCGGGCCAAACGTGCGCTTTCACCACTCGAAGATCAACTCGAAACTCCCCGGCAGTTCAACAGCGGTGAAGTGGCATCAAGATTTCGCCTTCACGCCCCACAGCAACGACAACGTGGTCACGGCGTTGCTCATGGTCGACGAGGTCACGCCCGACAACGGCCCCCTCGAAGTGCAGTCGGGAAGCCATCAAGGTCCGATCCACTCGATCTGGCACGACGGAGTGTTTACCGGAGCCATCGACGCGGCGGCTGAAGAACAGGCGAAGGCCAAAGCCGTTCAGGCCATAGGGACCGCGGGGTCGGTCTGCTACATGCATACGCGCCTTCTGCATGGGTCGGCCCCCAACCGAGCCTCCGCCCCTCGCACGCTCTTCATCTCGGTGTATTCGGCCGACGATGCCGTGCCGCTGTCGCCCAACCCGATGCCAACCACCTTCAGCGGGTCGATGGTTCGAGGTGTCGACTCCGGACGCATTCGGTCGATCGACTACGAGGTTGAACGACCGGAGTTGCCAGCGACGACCTCGTTCTTCGATCAGCAAGACCGGAGCTCATAGCGAACGGCCGGTTTCGATTTCGGCCCTGACCCCTGCGAGACTCGGCCGGTGAAGTTCGAACCGACACAGCTGACGTCATCCGAAGTCGAACTCCAGGCCGAGGTTCGCGAGTTCCTTGCGACCGAACTCCCGCCTGGCTCCTACCAGCGAGCGCTGGGCATGGGAGCAGGCAAGGACGTTGAGTTCTCCAAGAAACTCGCAGCCCGGGGGTGGGTCGGCATGGCCCTGCCCAAGCAATACGGCGGCCACGATCGCACGGCTGTCGATCGGTTCATCGTGGTGGAGGAACTCCTCAGTCACGGCGCTCCGATCGGCCATCACTGGGTGGCTGATCGCCAAACCGGGTCGATCATCAACCGGTTCGGTACCGAGGCCCAGCGTGAGCGATTCCTTCCACCCATCTGTCGAGCGGAGCTGGCCTTCTCGATCGGCATGAGCGAGCCGGACAGTGGCAGCGACCTCGCCTCGGTGTCCACCAGGGCAACCCAGACCGATGGCGGCTGGTTGCTCAACGGCACAAAGGTGTGGACCAGCGGTGCCCATGAAAACGACTGGTTTGTCGTGCTGTGCCGGACGGCGCCGCTCGAGGATGGCAACAAGCATCAGGGTCTGAGTCAGCTTTTGGTCGACCTCAGCTCACCCGGGCTCGAGATCAACGGCATCCCCTTTCTCGATGGCAGCCCCGGGTTCAACGAAGTTGTGATGACCGACGTGTTCGTGCCAGATGAACTTGTGCTCGGCGAATTGGGCATGGGCTGGGCGCAGAACACCTCGGAGCTGGCATATGAACGAGGGGGTCCCGATCGCTGGCTCAGCACCTTCGGCATCATCGAAGAGTTTCTTCGCCTCAACGAAGGCACAACCCTCGGCAATGCCGCTCACGATCTGTTGGGCAGCGCGGTGTCTCGCTACTGGGGGCTCCGCAACATGTCGCTCACCGTGGCTCGGATGATCGACCGCGGCGAAGCACCGGCTGTTGAGTCATCGATGGTGAAAGAGATGGGCACTCGGTTCGAGCAGGACGTGCTGCAGAAGGTGGTCAACCTTGTCGACCTCGAACCAACGCCGGAGTCTGCTGAGTTGTTCGAACGGTTGGTGGCGGCCGCCATTCTCACCGGACCATCGTTCACGATCAGAGGAGGAACAACCGAGATCCTTCGCACGGTCGTCTCTAAGGGCCTCGGACGGAAGGCAACGACATGACCGACACAGCCACTCAGCTCTTCGATGTCGATCCGCTGCTCACCGACAGCGCCGGCGATTTGTTCGGCGCCATCTGCACCTTTGATGAGGTGCAGGCCGCAGAGGCCGCCGGTTGGTCAGATGCCATCTGGACAACGGTCAATGACGCTGGCTTCACCCGCATTGGTCTGCCCGAAGCGGCCGGCGGTTCCGGCGGAACCCTCACGGACGCGGCAGAAGTGCTGCGCATTGCTGGCGCACACGCTGCTCCCATCCCTCTCGCTGAAACGATGTTGCTCGGCGGCTGGCTTCTCACCGAAGCCGGGCTTCCGTTGCCAGATGGTGCCGTCACCGTTACGCCTGGAACGGCACACGACACGCTCGCGGCGACCTTGGCTGGCGATCAGCTCTCGATCAGCGGCACCGCATATCGCGTGCCATGGGCGTCGAAGTCCGATCAGATTGCGGCGCTGGTGCCTGCTGGCGACCATCTCATGCTCGCCGTGATCGATCCGAGCGCCGTCTCGATAGAAGCCGCCACCAATCTGGCCGGGGAACCTCGCGAGACCATCTCGGTAGACCTGACGCTCAACAGCGATTCGTTTCGCGAGGTCGACCCAACGACCGCATCGCAGTTTCGGCTGCGGGGCGCGCTCAGCCGCACCATGCTCATGGCTGGAGCGCTCGAGGCCATGTCGGACCTCACGCTTGGCTACACCGCAGAGCGCACCCAGTTCGGCCGACCCATCGGCCGCTTCCAGGCCGTGCAGCAACACTTGGTGTGGGGTGCTCAAGACGCTGCAATCACCAAGATGACGGCCCAAATCGCATCGGTGCGAGCTGCCGACGATGTCCTCGCCGCGCAGTTCGAGATTGCATCGGCTCGCCAGGTCGCCAAC
>CALLGK010000187.1 GCA_938009905.1 uncultured Acidimicrobiales bacterium
CACCTGTATGGCTACATGGCCGACATGGACCCGATCGTCGAGACCGCGTCAACCCACGACTTGGCGATCATTGAAGACTCCGCCCAGGCAGTAGCCGCCGAGTACAAAGGGGCGAAAGCGGGCTCGATCGGTGTGGGCTGCTTCAGCCTGTATGCGACCAAGAACGTGTCCACGGGCGAAGGTGGCATGGTCACCACGAACGATGACGAACTGGCCGACAGGATCCGCTTGCTTCGCAATCAGGGTATGCGGGCTCGTTACCAATACGAGGTGGCCGGTCACAACTACCGCATGACGAACCTTGCGGCTGCGATCGGCATCCCGCAGATGGGCACGATCGGGGCAGTCAACGAAGCCCGACAGAAGAACGCGGCGGCGCTCCGAGCCGGCCTTGCCGACATCGACGGTCTGCTGTTGCCCCCAGCGCCAGAGGCAGATCGCTCACACGTCTACCACCAGTTCACGATTCGTATCACCGGCGACAGTCCCATCAGCCGTGATGACTTCGTCGCCACCTTGCCGGAGCGCGGGGTGGGCTGCGGCATCTACTACCCCAAGGTGGTGTTCGACTACGACTGCTACCGGGATCACCCCGGCGTGGTCAGTGCCGAGGTGCCAAAGGCGTTTGAGATCGCGAGCCAGGTCGTGTCAATCCCCGTGCACCCGCACCTCACCGACAGCAACCTCGATGAGATCGTGTCGACGATCCGCTCGGTGATGTCCGCATGAGTAGTCCGTTGCGAATCGCCGTCATCGGCGCTGGCATCATGGGCACCAATCACGCCCGTGTCGCGAAGAGCCTCGATGCGATTGAGCTTGTCGCCGTTGTCGACTCCGACACCGAAAAGGCAACGGCGGCCGCTGGTGAAGACGCCAAGGCCGTCAGGAGCCTCGACGAGGTGCTTGATCAGATCGACGCTGCCGTTGTGGCGGTGCCAACGGCGTTCCATCACGGCTTGGCCATGCAGCTCATCGCGGCCGGGAAGCATCTCCTCGTCGAAAAGCCCCTTGCGGCAACCCTCGACGAGGCGAACGAAATCGTCGCGGCAGCAGACGCTGCGGGTGTCGTCATGGCGGTTGGCCACATCGAGCGGTTCAACGCTGCGGTCCGTGAGCTTCCACCGTTGCTCGACGGTCCACTCCACGTCCGAGCCGATCGCATCAGTCCGTATTCGCCCCGCATTCTCGACGGCGTTGTGCTCGACCTGATGATCCACGATCTCGACATCGTGCTGCACCTCGCAGGACCAGACGCCAACGTGGTGTCGGTCGGCGGCACATCGCACCGGGCCAGAAGCGACTCAGAAGACATGGCCACGGCATCAATCGCGTTCGACAACGGCATGACGGCGTCGTTCACCACCAGCCGGCTCGGTCAGTCGAAGATTCGCCAGATCGAGGTCACCCAACTCGACAGCGTGGTGGTTGCCGACTTGCTGCGCCAAGACATCACGATCAACCGCATGACCCGCCACGAGTACCTGACTGATGAGGGAACCCGCTACCGCCAATCCGGTGTGGTCGAGATTCCGTTCATTGATTCTCGAGGCGAACCGCTTGCCCTTGAGCTCGACGACCTTGCGACCGCTGTCGCTGAAGGTCGGCCGCCCCGAGTTGATGGTCAGGCCGGGCTGCGAGCGCTCAAGCTCGCCCATCGAGTGCAGGAAGCCGTGCTCGAAGGAGCGCCACCGGTGACGGTCACCCAACCAACGAAAGAAGCACAATCATGAAGGTCTGCGTCGTTGGCTTGGGCAAGATCGGACTGCCGTTGGCCGTGCAGTTTGCTCGCAGCAATTGCACGGTGATCGGAGCCGACATTTCTGATGCCGCGGTCGAGACCATCAACGGTGGATCGGCCCCATTCCCCGGTGAGGCGCACCTCGACGAGTACCTCGCCGAGGTAATCGCCGACGGCTCGTTCAAAGCCTCAACCGACACCACTGCGGCCGTAGCGGCCAGCGAGGTGGTGGTCATCGTTGTTCCGCTCATTGTCGACACCGAAAGTCGTCCAGATTTTGTTGCCATGGATGCCGCGACCCGTTCGGTTGCCGCAGGACTTCAGCCCGGCACGCTGGTCTCCTACGAAACGACGTTGCCAGTTGGCACCACCAGAAACCGGTTCACGCCGATGCTCGCTGAACTCTCGGGGTTGGAAGCTGGCCGTGAGTTCTTCGTGTGCTTCAGCCCAGAGCGGGTCTACTCCGGCCGGATCTTCGCCGACCTTCGGAAGTACCCGAAGCTCGTTGGCGGCATCGACGCCGAATCGGCCAAGCGTTCCATCGCGTTCTACGAGCATGCACTCCAATTCGACGATCGTGACGACCTCTCGCAACCCAACGGTGTGTGGGACCTCGGGTCAGCAGAGGCCTCCGAACTGGCCAAGCTGGCTGAGACCACCTATCGCGACATCAACATCGGCTTCGCCAACGAGTTGGCGAAGTTCTCCGACACCGTCGGCATCGACGTACGCGCCGTGATCGAGGCGTCAAACAGCCAGCCGTTTAGCCACATCCACCAGCCTGGGATCTCCGTTGGTGGTCACTGCATCCCCGTGTATCCCCGCTTCTACTTGAGCGAGCACCCGGAAGCACTGATTCCGGCTGCGGCCCGCACCGCAAACACCGGCATGCCGGCCTATGCCGTGAAGCAACTCGGTGAGGTGCTCGGCGGGCTCAGCGGCAAGACGATTGCCGTGCTCGGCATTGCCTACCGAGGCGGTGTCAAAGAGTCGGCCTTCTCTGGTGTCTTTGGTGTCGTCGAAGAGCTCAAGGCACAGGGAGCTACGCCCGTTGTTGAAGACCCTCTCTACACAGACGAAGAGATCGAGGCGATGGGGTTCACGCCCTTCCGCTTGGGAACGGCCTGTGACGGGGCCGTGATTCAAACCGACCACGTTGAGTACGCGGCGATCGGCCCGGACGACCTGCCAGGTGTCGGGGCCATCCTCGATGGCCGCAAAATTCTCGACGTCGATCGGTTTGCGGGGATTCCCCTCTACTTCATCGGGGCCCCGCCGGTTACGCCGGCCTGAGGATCCTCTCGTCGACCGGCAAGCGCCCGGACGGCTAGGTCGACTGAGGCAAGAACGACGCCACGTTGGCCCAGCTGAGATCTCGGCGGGGGACACCGCTCAGCAACCAACTGATTGACGACACGCCGTAGGCATCAAGCGTCGCTCGCAGAGCAGACACCTGATCCTCAGTGACCTTGCCTTCGGCTACCTCGACGAGGACGTGGGCGCCGTTTGATACCGAACTGTGGTGGTCATGGGCCGACACGACGTCGTCGCCGAGTTGGCGGGTTGCGCTCGCATCCCACTCAACGCCAAGACCAACCCATTCGATGACGTCGGCGTCGACGTTGGTGCGATGTTCACTGATCAAGCGCTGACCCAGCGTGCGGTCGATATCGCTCAGGGATTTGCCGCCGGGCACGGCTCCAAGAACTGGCGTGGCCGGTGCAGCCCGTTCGATGTGGAGCCGCCGGCGAACTCGGCCGGCCGCTGCTGCCAGGCCAAAGAGGCCGGCGGCTACGACTGAACCGGCAATCAGGCCGCCCACGATCACGATTGGCCCGGTCGATGAGTTTTCAGAGTTGACAGGCCCGATCTCGACGAGGTTGTCGGCCGCCGTTGCCGCAAACGCTTCGAGCGACGCCAGATCGGTTCCGCGTACGGTGAGCTCTTCGGTGAGTGCTGCTCGAGACAGGATGGCGGCCTGTTGTTCTGGGCCACTCGACGATGCAATCTTCTCGTCGAGGAGTCCCACGTCTTCTCGCAGGCCGTCGAGCGCCAGGCGTTCAGCACCTACCGCCGTTTCGAGCTGCACGATCAGCGTGCCGGTGATCTCGTCGGTCGCCAAGGCGGTGGTCACGTTGAGCGCATCGTTGACTGACTGATTGTCTGGGCCGACGACCCGAATCTCGAGCGAGCGAGCGGTGCCATCGCCGATGGCGGTGGCCACGGTGCCAGGCACTGGCTCAACGAAGGCTGGCACGGAGTTGAGGCGGATGGCGACGCCGCGGGGATCGAGAACGTCTGTCGGCGCGTTCGCCCGTTCTGCAACGCCTGCGACCTGGTTGACAAACAGCGTTTGGGACGCGTTGATCCCCGACGAACGGCTGGCCATCAGAAGCGTCAACACCGTGATGAGGGCGATGATCGCTGCTGCGATCAACCAGTACCGCCGCAGCAGACGAATGGCGATCGAGATGATGCTGTCGAAGACAACGGGTTGTGGCTGGTCCCCAGTCATCGAGCCCTTTCCGGCTCAGCGAGGAGCCCGTTCCGGTGGAAGATCCTAGGCCGCCGGGCGCTACCCCGGGTGCCAGTGACGAGCGAGCGCTCGTGAAAGAACAACACGACCAATGTGAGGAGCACGAGGTCGAGAAAGCCAGGGCCGACGCCCAGGAGCGAACGAAAGATATCTGAGGACGTAAGCAGCAGGGCTTGGACGACCGCAAGCCCCCGAATCGCGGCCGACCAGCGGATGGGTGTGCGGTCAAGCAGGCGGTCGAGCCACACGAGGGTTGCCGCGGTGAGCCCGGCCCAAATCACCACACCAATCACGCCTCCGTTCGCCCACCCAACGGCGAGGAAGCTTGAGTTTGCGTTGCCGGCGAAGGCAGAGCTGCGACGGAAGAACGAGTCGAAAATGAAGCCTGACAAGTCGAAGGTCTCTCCGCCCCAGAGCCGAGCCACCTTGGGAATCGATGCACCCTTCAAGTAGTCGACACGCTGGGGGAAGGCCACGAAATGGAGCGTCATTACGTCGGCTGGTACGAAGAACATTCGCCGGCCGATCGCTCCGAAGGCTTTGCCGAACTCGGCGCCCAAATTGAGCAATCCGAAGAGGAATGGAAACGCAAGGGCACCGGTGATGGCGGTGCTCATCGTGCCGGCTCGCAACGTGCCGCCGACGGAAACGATCAACACGACCGTCACGATCACGATGAGATGGCCCAGGAGCGCTCGTTCGGTGGTGACGAGCGCATAGAAGGCGGCGAGGCCCATGGTGCCGAATGCGGCAACCCCGTTCCAGAAACGTGTTCTGGCCTGCCGGTTGCTGAGGCGCCAGTGAGCGACCAGCCACCCAACGGCAAGGAACAGATAGAGGTTGCGGATGGCTCCAATGGCAAGCCTGAGCGGGACCGAGCTGATTTCTTTGAGCGCCTCGCTGCGAGCGGCCGCCACATCGACGCCGGTCGCAGCACCGGTGATGAGCTGCGCGATTGGCAACGAGCCGATCGTGGCAATCCAAATCGGGAGCAACACGAGGGCAAGGCCAACGATGCCCCAAACGGTGAGCGTGCCGGTCTTCGTCGGCTCGTCGTTGCCTCGAACGGTTGGCGCTTGGCGGCCGAACGAGAACACGAACGCCATGGTGGCGATGCCAGCGGCGAGGCCGAGCACCATGTGCGGATGGATCAAATCCCGGTACAGGCTCACCACCGGGGGAAGTGGGATCAGGAGCATGGCCGTGAGGGCGGTCACGGCGACACCGGGCAAGCGGAACGTGCGAACCTGGAACATCCGGGGGCGGTGCACAGCGACGGCTGCCATGGCGAGTTCTGCTGCCGCGAGCAGCGCCCAGTGGTAGGCCACGATGTGAGTTGGTGTGCCGACCGTGGCAAAGAACTCGTAGAGGTGTCTGAGCACCGCAACACCAAGGATGAGAACGACGAAACGAGGTATACGGGTCGCAACGTCGCGAACAATCATGCGCTGACCTCGTCGTACCAAGAGGCGAGCGTCGATGCGATCTGCGGAAGAGCGTGGCGTTCCTCGACGTAACGACGGCCCGCCACGCCTAGCTCGTGGCGTCGAGCTGGATCCT
>CALLGK010000188.1 GCA_938009905.1 uncultured Acidimicrobiales bacterium
CGAAGAACTCTTCTCGACCCCTGCAGACGTGTTTGTGCCTGCGGCGCTCGAGAACCAGGTGACCGGCCCTCGTGCCACCACCATGGATTGTCGCTTGATTGTCGAGGCCGCCAACGGCCCGACCACGCCAGAGGCCGAAGACATCTTCGCCGAGCGCGGCGTCGAGATCATTCCCGACATCCTCGCCAACGCCGGTGGTGTTGTTGTCTCGTACTTCGAGTGGCTGCAGAACAAGTCGGCTCGCTACTGGAGCGAGGACGACGTTGACGACCGCCTGCGCACCATCATCTGGGATGCTCACGACGCGGTTGTTGCTCGCCGAGCCGAGCTGGCCTGCACCCGGCGCGAAGCCGCCTACGCAGTTGCCCTCGACCGCCTTGTTGAGGTCTACGACCGCCGCGGCATCTTCCCCTAGCCCCACCTCCTCTCCGGTTTGGTGTCCTGAGACGGTCGTAACTGGTCACCTCAGCCCACCAATCCACGCCCTCATCGCGATTGGTGTGGTGAGACGGTCGTTTCTGGTCACCTGGGCACACCAATCCCGGGATGACGAGGACGGCGTCGGCGGTTAGAGAGGTATGGCTCGCAGAACCGCCGCCCTTATTGTTGGCGCGCTGATTGCGTCAGCGTGTGCCGCTGACGATCGTGTGGTTGAGCCGACGGCGACCACAAGCGCCGCGGCGGCCGAGTCAGCGGAGGCAAGCGGCGCGCTCCGACCGCTGCCGCTCACCTCGCCAGACGACACGCCATCGCTCGAGCGGGTAAACGCCACGGTCGACCTCGGCGAGATCGTGTTTGACACGTTCGACGGGGGAGGGGTCGCGCTTGATCAGGTCGACGAGGCCACGATCGATCGCCTTCTCGATGCGATCAAGCCGATCGACGCCCCGCTCTACCAAGACGCAGCGACGGCGACGGTGTGGTTGGAAGCCGACGACCTCGTTGTGGGCTACGTCGACCCGGCCGGCGATGCATGGGCCTACTCGGTTCGAGTCTTGAACTCGCGTGAGATCGTGAACGACCAGCTCGGTGGACTTCCCGTTGTCATCACCTACTGCCCGCTGTGTGGCAGCGGCGTGGTGTTCGAACGTCGTCTCGGCGACGAGACGCTGTCGTTCAGCAACACGAGTGCCCTTTACGAGAACGACATGGTGATGGTCGATCGTGAAACCGGCACGTACTGGTGGCAGGTGGCGGGCGACGGCTTGGTCGGTCCGCTCGGTGGCCAGACCCTCACCCTGTTGCCATCACAGACCACGACGTTCGCCTCATGGGTCGAGCAGTACCCAGACACGTCGGTCATGGTGAGGCCAGACGGTCGTGACTATTCGCAGGACAGCTTCGCCAACTACGGCGACGTGCTCGACTCGGGCCGCACCCCGTTTCCCGTGTCGGATGGAGTGCTCGACGATGACCGCCTGCCGCCGTCGGCCCGGGTAGTCGTGGCCACCATCGACGGCGAGTCACGCGCATGGGCTACCAGCCCGGCCCGCGTGGTCGACGATGAACTCGGCGGTGTCGCGATCACGGTCACGACGGACGGCACGGGCGCCCGCATTGTCGACGCCGACGGCGAGGCCGTTCCCCTCCGCAGCGCCTTCTGGTTTGCCGTACTCACGACCAACCCAGACATCGAACTCGGCAACTGACCCTCCCGGCCGGCCCTCGCCAGCTCAACCTCTCACCAGCCGCACTTGCCAGCTGAACGTGCGTGCATGGGAACGTGTCGGGGTGGTTTGGTGCACGCAACTTCCGGGTCTCGTCGAACGTGCGTGCATGGGAACGTGTCTGGGTGGTTTGGTGCACGCATGTTCGGAAAGGTGTACCGCGGGAGGGCCGAGCGCTTGGGAGCGGGTGGAAGAAGTGGCGTGGGCTTGGTTCGTTGGGTGATCGGGGGATGGCATCATCACGATCATGCGAGCGTTCAAGCAAGTAGATGTGTTCACGGCCGTTCCGTTCAAGGGCAATCCGGTCGCCGTGGTGCTCGAGGCTGACGGCATCTCGACAGACGAGATGCAGGCCTTCGCCAACTGGACGAACCTGAGCGAGACGACGTTTGTGGTCACCCCGACCGACCCTGCCGCTGATTATCGAGTGCGGATCTTCACACCAGACGTCGAGTTGCCATTCGCCGGCCATCCAACGATTGGCACCTGCCATGCCTGGCTCGAAGCGGGAGGCACGCCGGCCAACCCTGACCGAGTGATCCAAGAGTGCGGCGCCGGCCTTGTGCCGCTGCGAACGGCTGCGGGGCCTGCCGGTGCTCGGCTCGCGTTTGCCGCGCCGCCGCTGATGAAGAGCGGCGAGGTTGACGAGTCTGAGCTCGTTGATGTGTGCAAGGTGCTGCAGATCACTCGTGACCAGATCGTTGATGCGCAGTGGGCCGACAACGGCCCGGGGTGGCTTGCCGTGATGTTGGCCGATGCGGACGCCGTGTTGGCGTTGGAACCAGACTTCGGAGCCGTCGACTTCTACGACATCGGCATCGTTGGCGTGCATCCTCTTGGCGTTGTCGCTCCCTCAACGGCTGGAGATGGTGCAGCGGACGGCGAACCAGCGATCGAGGTGCGCGCCTTCTTCCGCTCCGGTGGCCAGCCCGCAGAGGATCCTGTCACCGGCAGCCTCAACGCTGCGCTTGCTCAATGGCTGCTGCCCAAGGGCGTCGTGTCCGCGCCCTACGTTGCCGCGCAGGGCACGGCGATGGGGCGTGCCGGTCGGGTGTTTGTCGACGAGGCAGATGGCGAGATCTGGGTAGGCGGCGACGCGGTCACGTGCGTCGACGGCACATGCGCAGGGCTGACCGATGCCTAGCGGGTTCGTCCCGAGCGCGGAGGCAGTCGCCAAGCGCGACAGCTACGTCCCGGAGCTCGACCCGATTGACTTCTCGCAAATCGACGAGGTTCGCGCCGACGCAAAGGCCGGCTTCGCTCCCGCGGTGGATCGAGCGATCGAACGCCACCAACTCGAGCTGTCCGAGCTTGTCATTGGCGGTGTCGACTGTCTCCGCGTCGTGTCGAGAAGCGGTGGCACAGACGGCGGGCGAATGCTCTACGTGTTCGGTGGTGGCTTCATCGTTGGTGATCCCGAAACCGACATGCCCGTCATCGGCGCGTTGGCAGAGTGGTGTGGTGTTGAGGTGATCGCGCCCCGCTATCGGCTCGCCCCTGAACACACGGCGCCCGCCGCGAGCGACGATTGCATCGCCGCCTATCGGGCATTGACCGCCACGCCTGGTCAGCTTCTCCTTGCCGGTGAGTCGGCTGGTGGGAACCTCGCGTTACTCACCGCGCAACGCGCCGTGGCCGAAGGTCTCGCCCTCCCGTCTGCCGTTGCCCTGCTTTCACCGGCCGCCGATCTGCGCACCGATATCGAGTTGTTCGGGCCGGATCTCAACGTCGATCCGTCGCTGTCGTTTCAGCTGATGCGCGACGTTGCCCGGGTGTATCCGGGCCCGTTCAACCTCGACGATCCCGCGGTGTCGCCACTACTTGGGTCGATGGAGGGCCTGCCGCCCACGGTGATCACCACCGCAACTCGAGACCTGCTTTGCCAGATGTCGTTACGAACCGCTCGCGAGATGCGCCGTGCCGGGGTCGAGGTGGAGTGCAACGTGTGGCCCGAGCTTTGGCACGTCTTTGAGTTTTACGACGAACTCCCAGAAGCAGCCGAGTCGCTCGCCGAGATCGCGGCCTTCCTCAACCGGTTCTGACCAGCGCAGCTACCAGCGTGACTGGCCGAGCTTGTACCCGACGGAGCGCACCGTCTGGATCAGGCTTGCGTGCTCTTCGCCGAGCTTCGCTCGAAGCCGACGCACGTGCACGTCGACCGTCCGAGCACCGCCGTAGTAGTCGTAGCCCCACACCCGATTCAGCAGGGTCTCGCGGGTGAACACCTTGCCGGGGTGCGACGAGAGGAAGCGCAGCAGTTCGTACTCCATGAACGTGAGATCGAGTGGACGGCCATCAACCGTCGCTTGATAGGTCTCGACGTTGAGCGAGATCGGACCGTGTTCGACCAGCTCTGGCCGCACGCCCCGTCCGGCCTTCCGCAGCAAGTGGGCGACTCGAGCTTCGAGCTCACGAGGATGGAACGGCGTGATCATGAAGTCGTCGAACAGCTCGTTGCGAGACTCAAGCTCGTCGAGTTGGCCACCGCTCACCAGCACCAACAGCGGCTCGACCGGCACATCGCGACGCCGCAGCTCACGACAGATCGCCCAGGCCCCGTCTGGATCTTCGTCGGCGCAAATGATGGCGCCGGTCCACCCAACGTCTGGCTCACGGTCGTGCAGATCGCCGATTGATGACACGGCGGTCCACGCGTAGTTGCCAAAGTCGAGCGTGCGCACCAACTCGGCTGGCGCCGGGTCGGGGAACAAGACGAAGGTCTCGGGGGTCATCGGCCGATCACCACGAGGGCAAATAGCGCTCGAGTTCCCACTGGCTCACGTTGGCTTTGTAGTCACGCCACTCAGCCCGCTTGTTTCGTAGGAACCATTCAAAGATGTGCTCGCCAAGGGCGTCGCGCACGAGGTCGGACTTCTCCATCTCGTCGAGCGCCTCGGCCAGCGATGTCGGAAGCGGCTTGTAGCCGAGGTCGAGAATTTTTCGGTCGTCGAGATCGAAGAGATTGACGTCGAGCTCCTCAGGCAGCTCGTAGCCCTCTTCGATGCCTTTGAGTCCGGCCGCCACGATCACCGAGAGGGCCAGATATGGATTGCAGCTTGGGTCGGGGGAGCGGAACTCGATCCGAGTCGATCCGGG
This sequence comes from uncultured Acidimicrobiales bacterium, assembly GCA_938009905.1. Classification (GTDB taxonomy): domain Bacteria; phylum Actinomycetota; class Acidimicrobiia; order Acidimicrobiales; family SZUA-35; genus CALEWY01. The sequence goes on from CALLGK010000188.1 coordinate 4,764, forward strand.
CTTGTCTGCCTTCGTGACGGGCACGCGGATCAGCGCTGACCGATTGCGCTGGGCCCAACTGACCCACACCGGAGCCTCGTAGCCGCGCACAAGTCGCTTGTAGGAGTTGACGAGCTGGTTCGTGACCGCCGTGATCTCGCGGGCGTGCACGAGGAGGCCGGCCATGAATGACCGCGCCACAGGGCTGAGTGAATACTCCGCGCCGTCGGCGTGGAAGGCGTTTGATTCTTCGTCGAAGAGCGACAAGTGCAGGTGCATGCCAGAGCCCTGCATGCCGGCAAGCGGCTTCGGCATAAACGTGGCGAAGCGCCCAGCCTCGAGCGCAAGCTCTCGGACCACCAAGCGGAAGGTCATGATCTGGTCGGCCATGGTGAGGGCGTCGGTGTAACGCAGATCGATTTCGTGCTGCGACGGTGAATCTTCGTGGAACGAGTACTCCACCGGAATGCCCATGGCCTCGAGCACCGACAGAGTCTGACGGCGAAGGTCAGAGGCGACGTCGCTCGTGGTGAGATCGAAATAGGAGCCGGAGTCGAGCAGCTTCGGTGCGTGCGTTGGCTCGCCGTCTGCGAAGTAGAAGAACTCCATCTCGGGAGCAACCATGAATCGGAAGCCGGCCTCGTTGGCCTTGGCGAGGTTGCGCTTGAGCACGTGGCGGGGGTCGCCCTCGAACGGCTCGCCGGTGTGGGCGTAGATGTCGCAGAACATCCGGCCGGTGGTGCCACCGTCGGCCCACGGCAGGGTCTCGAAGGTGTTCGCATCGGGGATGGCAAGTACATCTGATTCTTGAATTCGGGAGAATCCGTCGATCGCCGACCCGTCGAAGTGCAGTCCTTCTTCAAACGCGGTTTCGAGCTCGGCCGGCGAGATCGCAACCGACTTGAGCTGGCCAAGTACGTCGGTGAACCACAGTCTGATCAGCTTGACGGCACGTTCTTCGGCGGCCCGGAGGACGTATTCGTTCTGGCGTTCCACCCCAGAAGTCATATCAGCGCAACCCTCAGACGTCACCAGCCGATGTGCCTTGTGGGCACTGATTTACACGCCGTTCACATTCCCGTAGTGGAAGTGAGCGGAACGTCCGCTTTATTGGTCGGGTAAGCACGTCGATTTTGATCGACGCTGGCAGAACGCTCGTGCGGGCAGACGCACGAGCATCCGAACGTTGGAGTAACTACGTGGTGTATCGCGCTGAATACCTGTGGATCGACGGAAGCGAGCCAACTCGCGAAATTCGATCGAAGACCAAGATCCTTGCTGACGGTGATGAGCCCGGCATCTGGGGCTACGACGGATCGTCGACCAACCAGGCCACCGGCGACAACTCAGACGTTGTGCTGCAGCCCGTGTTCCAGTGCCCCGACCCAATCCGCGGTGGCAACGACATCCTGGTGCTCTGCGAGACGGCCCTCACCGCCGATCAGTCTCCGCACCCCACCAACACTCGTGCAGCCGCTCGTGAGGCCTTCGACAAGTACGGCGATCAGGAGCCATGGTTTGGTCTCGAGCAGGAGTACACGCTCATCAACCCGGGCACCGGCTGGCCCGCCGGCTTCCCGCCAAACGGATTCCCGGCTCCGCAGGGTCCCTACTACTGCGGCGTTGGCGCCCTGAAGATTCACGGTCGCGACCTCATCGAAGAGCACACCTCGGCCTGCATCGCTGCCGGCCTCAAGATCTCTGGCACCAACGCCGAGGTCATGCCCGGCCAGTGGGAGTTCCAGATTGGCCCGGCCGACACGGTTGAAGTTGGCGACCACATGTGGATCGCTCGCTACCTGTTGTTCCGTCTCGCCGAGAACCACGGCGTCGAGGTCAGCATCGAAGCCAAGCCCATGAAGGGCGACTGGAACGGCGCTGGCATGCACACCAACTTCTCCACCAAGGCCATGCGCGAGAGCTACGACCCGATCATTGCCGCTTGTGAAGCCATGGGTGCTCCCGGCAAGCCGGAAGAGCACCTCGCCGGCTACGGCGTTGGCATCGAAGACCGCCTCACCGGCGCTCACGAGACGCAGCGCTTCGATCAGTTCAGCTACGGCGTGTCCGACCGCGGCGCCTCGATCCGTATCCCATGGCAGGTCGCTCAAGACGGCAAGGGCTACATCGAAGATCGTCGCCCGAACGCCAATGCCGATCCATACGTGTTGGCGACGCTGCTCACCAACACGGTGTGTGAAGCCCTCGCCAAGTAGCACGTCGCTACGCAGCAAGTCTGAAGCGAACGCCCCGGCACCACGGTGTCGGGGCGTTGTCGTTTTCTGAGCTCGCCGCGGTCCTGACGGAGCGTGACGCTCGGTTGTTGGCTGGGTCCGTACAATCGGCCCATGCGTAGGCTTCGAGTTGCTGCCTGTCAGATCAACACCGTCATGGGCGATATCGATGGCAACGTCGCCAAGGTGTTTGACGTGCTCGAGGAGCTCGAGACGCAAGACGTCGATGTGGCTGTCTTCCCCGAGCTCACGGTCTGCGGCTACCCGCCAGAAGACCTGGTGCTGAAGCCAGGCTTTGTGCAGGACTGTGCCGATGCCGTCACCAAGATCGCCGCCCGGACCGGCGATACCGCGGTGGTGATCGGTTCGGTAGTGGGCGACCGCGATCTGTTCAACGCCGCGATGCTCTGCGTCAACGGCGAGGTAGTGCTGACCCACCACAAGCGGCTGTTGCCGAACTATGCCGTGTTCGACGAACGGCGCTACTTCACCACCGGCACGCTCCCTCTCGAATTGGTCGAGATCAAAGGCGTGAAGGTCGGTATTGCCATCTGCGAAGACGTGTGGAGCCCAACCGGACCGATGCATGAGCTGGCCGCCGGCGGCGCCGAGGTCGTGCTCGTGCCAAATGGCAGCCCGTATCGAGAGGGCAAAGCGCTTGGTCGCGACGTGATGATCAGCTCTCGGGCCGCAGACAGCTCGTGCGCGATGGTCTACGTCAACCAGGTCGGTGGCCAAGACGAACTGGTCTTCGACGGCGGCTCGACCATCTTCGATCACGCGGGCACGCTCGTGGCCCGAGCCCCGCTGTTCACCGAGCATGTGTTGCTTGCCGACCTGAACGTGCGGGCCACCTATCGCAAGCGTCGGCTCGACCCGAGGGGTCAAGAGCTACCAACGCCACCGCTGCCGGTCACGGTTGTGAGCGATGAGGAAGCCATCTCGGGTCCTCCGATTGAGGCAGAGATCGCGCCCCACCTCGACCGGCACGAAGAGATCTGGACCGCGCTGGTGCTGGGCACCCGCGACTACGTCCAGAAGAACGGCTTCAGCCAAGTAGGTGTTGCGCTCTCTGGTGGTATCGACTCGTCGATCGTCGTGGCTCTGGCCGCCGACGCTCTCGGCCCCGAAAACGTCCACGCCGTCCTGATGCCATCCCGCTACTCGAGCGATCACTCCGTGTCTGATTCGGTCAAGCTGTGCGAAGCCCTTGGGGTCGATCACCGCACCATTCCGATTGAGCCAGGACACCAAGCCTTTCTCGACATGCTGGCTCCCAGCTTCGAGGGTCGTGAGGAAGACACCACTGAAGAGAACCTGCAGAGCCGAATTCGCGGCGTGATGATGATGGGCCTGTCCAACAAACTGGGCTGGCTCATCCTGACCACGGGCAACAAGAGCGAGGTCTCGGTCGGCTACTCAACCCTGTATGGCGACACGGCCGGTGGCTATGCGGTGATCAAAGACGTTTGGAAGACCGACGTCTACGACCTCTGTCGCTGGCGAAACGATACGGCGGGCAAAGAGATCATTCCCGAGCACGTCATCACCAAACCGCCGTCGGCTGAGCTGCGTCCCGATCAGCGCGACGATCAGAGCTTGCCGCCCTATCCCGTGCTCGATGCGGTGCTGCGGGGCTATGTCGAGGAAGACCTCACGGCGACCGAGCTGATTGCGGCCGGTCACGACGAGGCCATTGTTCGCCGCATCGTTCGCCTGGTCGACATCGCCGAATACAAGCGCCGCCAGAGCCCGCCCGGAATTCGCGTGAGCGGGAAGGCCTTCGGCCGCGACCGGCGAGTGCCGATCACGAACCGTTATCGGGGCTAGCGCTCGGTTACCCTCAAGCCATGGCTGCAAAACCACCGCCGGAAGAAGTGCACACCGTCAAGGGTGCCGTGATTGGTCTGATCTTCGCCGTTGTCGTGCTGCTCGGTCTGGCCGGAGCGGCTGCTGCCTCCTATGACGCCGACAGCGGCGATCACAAGGGCGAGTACGACGACGATCACGGTGATGACGATGATGGTGACGACGACCACGAGTAGCCCTCGCTTCTCGTGATTTGAGGCCCGCGACAACCGGGGCCACGAACACGCGATCACGCATTGAGAGCACATCGCTGCAGAGCGTGAAAAATCTGGGTGGATGAACCCGTCCACCCGCCACCGTCCGCCTACACTCTGCGTGCGGGCCGGTGACCACCATGCGTAGTTTCGTGATCTCTGGAAGTGATGAGCGGACAGGTACCCGCTCGTCGAGCCGGCGCCCGGCTTTTGGCCGCAATCGTTCGGCCATCTTCCTGGTTCTTTGTTTTCTTGTTGCCAGCCTCGGGTTTCCGAGCGATGCCCAAACCAACGACGAGATCGAAGACATTCGAGAAGAACGGCGTCGAGCCCAAGCCCAGCAAGTCGCCCAAGCCGGCGAAGTTGACGCCGCGAACGCCGAACTGACTGAGCTCACGCTTGCGCTTGAGATCCTGCAGGGGAACGTGGTTGGCAAAGAGGGTGAGCTGGCGAACGCCCGCTTGCAGCTTGATCAAGCCAACATCGAGCTCGCCGCCGCCAACGAAGCGGTGATTGCCAAGGAAGCGGAAATCATCGAGCTGCGTGACCAGATGGCAGCCCGCGCCATCACCTCGTTCGTGAATCAAGACGACGGCGGATCAGTGTTCGTACAGACGGCCGACCCGACGCAGGCCGCCCGCATGCAGGTGCTGGTCGAAGAGGTCACCCAAACCGACATCGACGTTGGTGAAGACCTTCGAGCTGCTGAGGAAGACCTTGCGGTTGAACGGGGTCGGGCAAGTAACGCAGCCACCGAGGCTGAGCGGCTCGAAGGCGAGATTGCCGCTCAGCTTGTCGAGCTCGAAGAAGCTCGTGATCTGCAGAACGAGTTGACGCTCGAAGCCGAGCTCCGTCTGGAGCACATGCTCGTCGAGCTCGCGGCCATCGAAGAGCTCGACGCCGAGCTGGCTGGCAAGGAATCAGCCGCCCTCGAAGAGCTCGCCAAAGAACTTGCCCGTGAGCGGTCCAACAGCGGCGGCCGCACGCCAACCGAGACCATTCCGATTCCCCCGAACTCTGAGATCGTCAGTGCGAATGGGTTCTGGGTTCACCAGTCGATTGCCACCAGCGTTGAAGCGATGACGCTTGCGGCCGAGGCCGACGGCGTCAACCTTGGTGGTGGCGGTTGGCGTGATAGTCAGCGCCAGATCGAGCTTCGCAAGAAGCACTGCGGCACAAGCGACTATGCGATCTACGAGATGCCATCGAGCCAGTGCAGCCCGCCGACGGCCCGCCCCGGTGCGTCGATGCACGAGCGAGGTCTTGCCCTCGACTTCACGTGCGACGGTGCGCTCATCGGCCGGCGCGACAACCACTGCTATCGCTGGCTGGCCCAACACGCAGAGTCCTACGGTTTCTTCAACCTCCCGAGCGAGCCCTGGCACTGGTCGATCAACGGCCGCTGATCGTCGGTCATCCCTGTCAGGCGAAGAGGCTCACCCGCTTGGTTGTCGGTTGGAGGCCTGTTGTAAGGTCGGCGGCTCCAAGGTTTCCCTTTGTGAAGGACATTCATGGCTGATCCATTCTCCCCTCGCACCCCGTTTGCTCCCTGGGATCGTCGGGAGCTTCCCGGGAAGTTCACCGTTGACGAAACGGCTCGCCGCGTTGGGAACTACAAGTGGATCGAGATGCGAATTTTCGAGCTCATGGGTGGCTGGGTAGCCACCGTGCCAGAGCTTGATGTGAAGCTGCGGCTCGGCACGCACTGCTACCACCACGCCTTCCACTCAGAGCTGTGGCACAAGCGTTTGCCAGAGCTGCGTGAGATGAACCCCGAGCGCCTCACCGTGCCGCCCAATCCCGAGATGGAAGCCTTTGTCGAGGCGCTTGGCGAGCCGGAAGATGCCAGCGACACCATCGAGAAGCTCGTCGGTATGTACCGCGTGCTGCTCCCACACCTCATCGCGGCCTACACGTATCACCTCAACAACACGTCGTCGATCACCGACTCGCCAACGATGCGGTCGATCAACTTCTGCTTGCAGGACGACATGGAAGAGTGGCGCGAGGGCGAGATGATCATTCAGTCGCTCATCACCAGCCCCGAAGATGCCGATCGGGCGGCCGCCCACCAAGCCAAGCTGACCAAGCTGATGATCGCTGCCGGCGGCGTCACCGGTCCGGGCTCTGTGGGTTCATTCGACATGGACGGCGACGACGAAGAAGCCTCGGCGTGACCGTCGTTCCAGAGACGTTCGAGCTCGTCGAATACGAGGCGTCTGAGATTCAAGCCGTCTTCGACGAGATGGTGAGCCGAGTCCCCGGCCTACCTGACGGATTCGACGCTCAGCTGCAGATCAACGAAGAACTCTCGACCGCTCGCGTCGCTGTGCAGTCGCTCGACCCTGTCGTGCTCGCGCTCGAATCGGGAGCACTCGAAAACACCAAGAAACCCCGCACGTTCGGCGTCGAGGCCAGCCAGAACGCTATGGGTCGGTTGCTCTTTGAGGTGGTCGATCGCCTGTCTGACGACTTCGGTGCCCCCGCCATCGACGACCCACCAGACCTCGCGCAGCGGGTGGCTTGGGATGCCTACTGCTTCGGCCGGGTGTCACGCATTGGGGTGCGGGTCTTCAAGCCCAAGCACATCTACAACTTCCGCAATCGGCACGGCTTCTCAGACGCCGCCGACGCAACGTTCGAAAAGATCTGGTCGGCCGAATCGTTGACCTGGGCCCAAATCAACGAACTCTGCTAATCCCGTTTTGGAGGCCGTAGACCACCTTTTGGTGCTCTACGGCCTCCAGAACGGGGTTTTTGTGAGGGGTGTTGGTGCCGGTGTTAGGCGAGGTCGTGCATGGTGACGGCTTCGTGCAGGTCGATGTTGGGCGGCTCGGTGAGCAGTCCGGTGCACGATGTAGCCATTTCGACCATGGTCGACGAGTCGAAGTGTGTCGCCTGATGCTCGCCTGACTCCCACTTCTGCACGATCAAGAACCGGCCAGGCGTGGTCATTGAGGCCACAAGGTCGACGTTTCGGCATCCCTCTTGGCTTCGGCAGAGCACGACGTACTTCGACAAAATGTCGAGCATGGCGTCTGGCGAATCGGTCTTGAACTCCATCGTGACCATGATTGGTTCAATCTCGTCTGTTTCTTGATTGTTCTGGTCGTCTTCGCTCAAGGGAGGCGTTCCTTCTGCCGTTGAATTCACAAGAAGTTGGAGCAATTAGTGCATAACGTTGCTCAGGCCCCCGACTCCACAACGGCGCTCCCAAGCGTCACAATGGTGGAGGGACCCGCACAGCTAAGCAAAAACGGTGATCGGTCGGTACCCTGCGAAAGCAGAAACAAGCCGATCAAGTGAAGTATCGAGGGTTAACGGTAGGCGTTCGAGATCAGGGAAACCTGAGGCTCGCAATGTTTGCACGAGACCCGTAGCGATCTATTCAACACAGAGAGGTTGAGATCCTTGGCGAAGGAGCGAGTCGAACGGGACGAGGAAGATCTGGTCAGGCTGTATCTGACCGATATCGGCCAGTACCCCCTTCTGACCAAGGAAGACGAGGTTCGTCTTGCCCAGGCCATTGAGGCGGGGAAGGAAGCCAAAGAAGAACTCGAGGCCGACGGCGATGTTTCGTCGGCCCGCAAGCGAGAGCTGCGCCGTTCGATGCGCAAGGGCGACGCCGCTGAGCGCACCTTCGTGCAGTCGAACCTCCGCCTCGTCGTGTCGATCGCCAAGAAGTACCAGGCATCCGGCCTGCCGCTTCTCGATCTCATTCAAGAGGGCAACCTCGGCCTGATGCACGCTGTCGAGAAGTTCGACTGGCGTAAGGGCTTCAAGTTCTCGACCTACGCCACGTGGTGGATTCGCCAGGCGATCACCCGCGGTATTGCCAACACTGGCCGCACCATTCGTCTCCCCGTGCATGCGGGTGACACGCTGGCTCGGCTCCAGAAGGCCCGTGCTCGCCTCGAGCTCAAGTACGGCCGCCCAGCCACGCTTTCCGAGCTGGCCATCGAAGTTGAGATGCCAGAAGACAAGGTGACCGAAGCCCTTCGCTTCGCTGCCGAGCCACTCTCGCTCTCAGAACCACTTCGCGAAGACGGCGACGCCGAGCTCGGCGACGTTGTTGAAGACCGCGGCGCTGACTCGCCATTCGAAGTTGCGGCCACTGCGCTGCTTCCCGAAGAGATCAGCCGTCTGCTCGCACCGCTCGATGAGCGTGAGCGTGAGATCTTGAAGCTTCGTTTCGGTCTTGACCGGGGCGAGCCTCGCACCCTCGAAGAGGTCGGCGAGTACTTCAACCTCACCCGTGAGCGCATCCGCCAAATCGAAGCCAGGGCCATGTCGAAACTCCGGCACCCAAGCTCCGACACCGGCGCCCGCGATCTGTTGGCTGTCTAGTCCCCCGCATCGGACGGACCAACACTCACTTCGTTCGCTGATCCGTCCTCGCTCGGCGGCTAAATGCTCGCTGCGCTCGCTCAACCGCCCTCGTGTTTTGGCGTTGGCTGGGTACCGCAGGGTGCTACGTGGTGCTGAACAATGTCCATTCGGCATCGGTCCAGGCGGGCCGGAGCTGTTCAGTCATGAAGTCGACCGTCCACTGGACCATCTCAAACCACGGTAGTTCCGCGCTCATCATCTCGGTGAACGACAGTCCATCGAGGATCATGGCCGCGTCCTCGATGTCGAGATGGATCGTTCGGTCTGGGCCCTGCATGGTTTCCCACTCCTCGTGGGTCCACGTGTCCCATACCCGCTGCTCAAGCACGATCGCTCGCTCCGGATCTTCTGATCGAGCGTGATCGTCGAGGATGCCTAGCGTTTCTCGAAGCGCAGCCCCTGCTTCGATGGGCAGCGTGATCTCGCGAGGAAGCATCTAGCGGCCCGCTTGGTGTGTGAGCACGCGATGGCGGCTGTCGAACCGATCGCGGGCGACGTATGCACCGTGGAAGATGCGCGTACCGGTGAAGCCTGTTCTGCCGTGCAGCACCCGCCAGTTGTTGAACACGACGGCCTGGCCCGGCTGCAGCGTGACAACCAGTTGGTTGGCAGGGTCGACGACTCGCTCGTGGAGGGCGGCGTAGGCCTCATAGAACGCCGTCATCTCCTCGTGTTCGAGCCACATGGGCGAGCGGTCGTAGTTGTTGAAGCTGAGCTGGATGAGTCTGGTGCCGTCCATACGAAGCGCCGGACGGGTGGCCCGCAGTTCGACACCAGGCTCGATGTAGTGCGCCGGCACGGGCACGGACGACAGCGTGTCGACAACGTCGGGGTCGTGCCCCAGAAGTTCGTCAACGACGTGCAGACCATCCACGAGCACGCTGGCTCCGCCGTCACCGGCCTGTTGCACGAAGTGCAGCAGTTGGAGGCCGGGTGCGTCGTGCACGTAGGTGCCGTCGGTGTGCGGCTCAAGGCCATCGTTTGAATACGCACAATCAGCGTGGTCGATCGACCCAGACTCAACGGTCCACATCTGGCCGTAGATCGTCTCGAGTGGGGGAGCGATGCTCCGAACGAGGCGCTCGGTTGCGGTGATGTCGCCAGGGATGCCAGAGACAATGGCGAAACCCCGGTTGTTGATCGTGTCGAGCCACGCCCCGACGAGCTTCTCGGCTGCTTCGTCGTCTGCCGTCAATGCATCGAAGCTGAACTCGACCTCGCTCAAGTCTGGAGTGCTGCCAGAACCGAAGCTTGCTGCGTTCCACGGCTGACGAAGCGCCTGCGTGGTTTCACCTGTCACGGCTGCCAGTAGGGCGGTGCTGATCGTGGTGGTGATGGCGGGTGAGCCGTCCCACTCGATCGAGATGACGCCGTCGTTCAGTACGACCTCGGTGCTCGAGAGTTGGTCATCGATGGCGAACGTGTCGACCGTTCGTTGCGCAGTGTCTGGGTTGAACGCGTCGGCGCTTTGGTCGTGATCGCGAAGCCAGCGCCAGGTGAAGAACCGAGAGCGGCCTGAAGGGAACGTGACGTCGAGGCCTGCCGACGTTGGCGCCACATGGAAGTCAGACACCACGCCATGATGCCTTCGCGGCCTTGCGGTTTGCGAGATCTACCAGCAGCTGGAGTTCTGCACGTTGCCGCTCGGACACGTCACGTTCGAGAACGATGAGTTCTCCATGCCAAATGGTGTCCCCGTGGCGCCACTGAGGTTGGCATCATCGAAGGCCGTCGAACCGATGTTGGTGCCCTGCATGTTCGTTCCGATCATCGTCGCGCGGTAGAACTCGGTCGTCGTGGCGTCTGTGCCAGCGAGCGTGGCGTTGGTCAAGATCGCATCGTTGAAGTTCACGATGTTGAACGTCGCGTTGTCGATCTGTGCGCCAGTCAGATTGGCAAAGCCAAAGCTGACGTTGTCGAACGAAGCTCCCGAGAAGTCGCTGCCCGACAAGTTGGCGGAGCCGAAGTCGACTCGTGTGATCTCGACGCCCTCGGCACTGACGTTGGGCATGGTGGCCCGAGCGAATGAGCCGTCACTGAACTCGACATCGTCCAGGATTGCGCCGGTGAAATCGGCATCTTCGAAGGTGAACGAGCTGATGGTTGCGCCGGTGAGGTTGACGTTGCGTAGGTTCGCTCCTGAGAGGTTGACGCCATCAAGGTTGACCCCACGGAGGTTGCAGCCTGCCACCTGTGCCCCGGGCATATCGGTATTGGTTCCTGTTCGAAGCGCCTCGCACTGAGGCGATGCTGCGGTTGTTGTTGTCGTCGTCGGCGGCGTTGTTGTCGTTGGTGCCGCGGTCGTGGTTGGCGCGGCAGTGGTCGTTTGCCGCACCGTCGTGCTGGGCGCGTTCCTGGTTGTTGAGGTTGTGCTGGTCGTGGGTTCCAGGATGGACGTCGAGGTCGGATCCGTGGGCGTCGTGGTGGCTTCGGTCGTTGCCGTTTGGCGAGTTGTCACCGGTTTGGCGGATGACGTTGTCTCCAGAGTCGTTGTTTCGGCTGTAAAGGGAATCGTCGTGGGCGCGGCTGCCTCGGTAGTTGGGACGTCCACCATGGGGCCAGCAACGAGACTGACCGTGGCCATCACACCGCCCACGGCTGCGGATCCGGCACCTGCAGCAATTGCGCCTGGGCGGAAGAGGGCGTCGAGATGGGTCAGCCAGCTGAAGCGGCCAGACCGACCAGCGACCTTGCCAACTGAGGCTTGCAACATTGCCTTGACCACGACGGGATCGAAGTGACCGCCAGCGCAATCGACAAGTTCTCGCCGTGCGGCCTGGGCTGACATTGGCGTCTTGTAGGAGCGGGCCGACGTGATGACGTCGTAGGCATCTGCCACCGCAACGATGCGTCCGGCGAGCGAGATCTGTTCGCCAGCAAGCCCATTCGGATAGCCGGAGCCGTCGTACTTCTCGTGATGCTGACCAGCGGCATGCACGAAGTCGCCGAGCCAGCTCTCGAGCGGTGCCGCGATTCTGGCGCCAACGGCTGGGTGAGAGCGAATGATCTCCCACTCGTCCTGTGTCGGTGCTCCGTCCTTGTTCAGCAGCGCCGCGGGGACGGCAAGCTTGCCGATGTCGTGCAACAGCACGGCCCACTGCAGCCGCCAGCGGTCGTCGTGGCTGAGGCCCATCTCTTCCGCAATGAGCACGGTGTAGGCCCGACTCGCTCAGTGTGGCCACGCGTGAGTGGTTCGTGCTGCTTGAGTGCCTCGACCATCGCGAGGATCTGTTTGGGACCCTCACCCGGGTCGGCGGAGAACCGATTGATCTTCACCTCTTCGACTTGGGCCGCAAGCTTCTTGGCCGTTCCCGATCGCAGCGCTGCGCCGTAGCGGGACGGGGCTTGGTCGGGAAACACAAGTGTGAGTTCGAGCAGCGATGCAAGAGGAAGGAGGCGTCGAGCCATGCGTTCGATGACGGTCGCTGCGGCGATCGCGGTGACAACGAGGGCCAGGAAGAACAGCACCGTCTCAGCAAAGCCCTCCGGTGCTGGGAGCAGTGGTCGAACGATCCAGGTTGCGAGCAGCGAAGCGACGAACGGAATGAGGAACACGGCAACGCGAACAGCGCGCGCGACACCAGGTCGTGCCAACCAGGTCGACTTTCCTGGTTCTGTTGCTCCGCGCGTAGGGCCTTCCATCACCGAAAGCATCGGACGTTTCTGGGGGTGCCCTTAGCATCCGTGACGACCTGTGACGTTCTCATTTACCCCCTAAATTAGGGGTGTTTGGATGGTGTCACTGGTGGGCTCGTTTGGCGGAGGTGGACGGGAATCGAACCCGCCTGCGATGGATCACACCGCACACCCGCTTTGAAGGCGGGGGAGCCCACCAGGTACTCGTACACCTCCGCTAAGGAGGGTAGCGCTGAGAGCGGTGTCAGCCCGCTTCGTTGAGGACGCGGCGAATTGCCTGTTGCTCGGTGAGCATGCCGGCGGTGACGGCCCGATCGATCAGAGCGTTGAGCGTGACCTCGTCGAGCCCGTCGATGACGTCGGTGAGCCGTTGATGTTGATGCAGCAGTGCGATGGAGAGCAACACTTCATCGCGTTCGACGCTCGTGGTGAGGGTGGGCCGCAGCATGCTTGGCTCGGCGCCAGCGACGACCGCGACGGTCTCGTTAAGCAGGGGCGACGCGACGCCTGCCGGAGGCACGAGGTTGCCGTCGAGAGCGTGCTCCCAGGCCCGAAGCAACGCGACCTGAGCACCGTGGCTGCCGCCTTGTTCAAGCGCCTCAACGAGCATTGAGAAGCGTCGGTTGCCGCCAGAGGCCAGCTGCTGGTGCGCCTCGGCAACGATGCCGTCAGCGGCCTTGCCGCTTGTCTTCATCGGCTGGTGTTGGGCTCTGGCCCGAGTTGCGGCTTCGCGGATCGGATTGTTTGCGCTTGCCGCCTGTGGTCCGCCGGTACTGATGCCCTTGTAGACGGTGTAGCCAATCAGAAGGGCGCCGAAGGTGAAGCCCTGTTGGAGGGCGAACAGGCCAAGCGGAATGCCGACAGCAATGGCGGCCCATTTGGTGATGTCCCAGGCCTTGCTGACACCTCGATGGAGGAGCTCGTGTAGCAAGATTTGGCCGCCATCAAGTGGGTAGAGCGGCAGCAGGTTCACCAGCGCCCAGCCGACGTTGAGGAGTACGTAGATGGGCAGGGCGAAGGCCAATATGCCGGTGACCGGGACGAGCCGCCAGATGATCAGCGACGGGATGCCAAGCAATCCGAGCTGCACGAGAGGCCCGGCAGCCGACACCTTGACGTGTTCTCGATGGGTGAGTCGATGGGCGTCATACGACATGGTGTAGCCACCGAAGGCATTGATCACTATGGCTGACGTGCACCCGTAGCGGCGAAAGGCAAAGGCGTGTCCGAGCTCGTGCACTAACACCGAGCCCAGGAAGGCGGCGGCGAGCATGGCCCCAGGAAGTTGGCCCCACAACGTCGCAGCGCCAGCGAGCAACATGGCACCAATACCGAATCGGACAGGAAACCCGAACAGAACGATGTGTGGTTGCATCAGGAGCCGACCTTGGCGGCGCAGAAGGTGTTGTGGACGAGGTCCATTCTCGCACTATCGACGAGCGGTTCCCTCAGCTTGACCGATCGCGACGCTCAAAAGTACTCGCCTCGACCCGTGAGCGTGGTTAGCGTCGAGGCCGATGGTGATCATTCGACGAGAACGGCCAGACGATGTTGCGACGGCAAGAGCCGTGCAGGCGGCAGCCTTCGACAAGGGTGACGGCGAGCCAGTTGAAGCCCGCTTGCTCGATGAGCTGCGGGCGTGTGATGGCTGGATTCCCGCGCTCTCTCTCGTGGCCGAACGAGACGGCGAGGTGGTGGGACACAACGTGTGCACTCGTGGCCATATTGGCGACGTTTCGTGCGTTGGCCTCGGTCCAATCGGCATTGCTCCGTCACTCCAAACCGATGGCCTTGGCTCAGCGCTCATGCACGCCATGATCGGGGCGGCTGATGCGCTGGGGGAGCCTGCGATCGCTTTGCTCGGGAGCCCCGACTACTACTCGCGGTTCGGTTTCGTGCCGTCAACAACCCTCGGGATCGAACCACCGGAAGCTGCTTGGGGCGAGTTCTTCCAGGCACTGCCGTTGAGCGCATGGGATCCGTCAATCGCAGGACAATTCCGCTACGCCGCTCCGTTTGAGGAGCTCTAGCGCCACCGAATTCTGGCCAGCACCGTTGTGGTGCAGTACCAGACATCGCGATCTCCGCCGGCGCTGAGAAACATGCCGTTGGCGATTCGTGAACCGGTGGCAACCCGATCGATCAACTCACCAGTCGCGATGTCAACGACGATCACGTCGTCCGAGCCGGCCTCGGTGAAATCGTTGATGACCAGCTCGCCAGTGTCGGGGAAGACCACGGGCTGCATCGAGGGGCGCACATCAAGATGCCACGCCACATCGAGCGCACCGTCGGTTGACACGCCGGCCAGGCCACCGTTGACCGAGTCCCACGCAATAGCCATCGCCTGGTCGGGAACGTGGACGGGAGGGGCGATGATGCCTCCGCCTGGAATACCGAATGGCTCGATCGTTTCGACCTCTGTTGGATCGTCGATTGACACCCGCAACAACCGTTGGGCACCCGTCCACGGAGCAGGGCGTCGCCACGAGATCGATGCTCCCGGCGGCTCGTCCCAGCGACCGTTGGGCAAGGTGTTGTGGATCATGCGGACCGATTCAACGTCGCCGCAGTCCATGAGCCACACCGACCCTTCAGACAGGCATGCATCCCAAGCAAGCCCCCACTGATCGTGCTCGTTGCGGTACTTGGCCCGCCAGTCGTCGAGCACTAGATCGCCGTTGTGAAGCGTGAGTCTGAAGAGGTGTTCGATGCCGGGCACATAGATGTGTTCTGTGTCTTCGCCTTCGATCACATGATGGTCGGCGGCAATTCGGCCCATCGAACCTTCTGGCATCACGAGCGGCTCGCCGACGAGTTCAAGACTGTCGGGATCAAGCCGGGTAATCGTGGTGCCGCCCTGCCCTTCGAGGCGAAGATCCTTCGTGACAATCGTGCCGTCCGACAACGCAAGCATGCCGTTGTGTGCCCGGTCGGCTGGAAGCTTGCGCTCAGCCAGCACCGACAGATCATCCGGATCGAGCCGGTGGATGTAGCTCCCATTCACTGAGTGAATGGACCCGTTGGCGTGGGCCAAGATGGCGCCGCACCACACATGCTCCCCACACGGGAGCTCCGGCGAGGTGGCGAGCGGCTCGAGCGTGTCAGGATCAATGCGCTGTACCCAGCCATGCGGCGGTGGACCGCTGAAGGCCGCCATCGTGCCACCCACAAACCACTGGCCCCGCTCGCGCTCGATGGCCATCACGTTCCACAAGTGGTTCTTCGATGACACCACAGAGGCGGTGCCATTGCGGACGTCGAGCCCGCCGATTCCCGCCTTCTGGCGGCGGTTGCCACCGCACTCGACCGGCCAAGCAGAAGGCCAGTAACCGGGGTGGGGTTGGGTTCGATCGAGCGGGGTGATCGTCACGACGAAATCGTAGATCTTGTCCCCCCAGACCACCTAGCGATGCGTGTAACCCCCGTGAAACGCCTTCGCTCGTCCAACGAAGAAGCTCAAGCTGAACAGGCTGCCAGGCGACTCTCTCGTCGCATGCTGCTCACCGGCGGGAGCTTCGCGACCACGGCGCTCACGGGTTGCGAGGCTCGTGGTTCGCTGGCCTCCGGATCGGCTGGACCAGCGCCTGGCAACTCACCAACAACGACTCCTTCTGTGCGCCGAGCCGCCACCGTCGAGAGCTCATGTGACGACAAGCTGCCGCCCGATCCAAACCTGCCTCCGGCCCCTGGGGGGCCAACGAGCCGAACCGACGCTGTTCGCTTTCTCAACCAGACATCTTTTGGCGCC
Organism: uncultured Acidimicrobiales bacterium; assembly: GCA_938009905.1. Classification (GTDB taxonomy): domain Bacteria; phylum Actinomycetota; class Acidimicrobiia; order Acidimicrobiales; family SZUA-35; genus CALEWY01. The sequence goes on from CALLGK010000188.1 coordinate 20,816, forward strand.
ACCAAAGAGACCATTGATGAGCTGATGGCTGTCGGCAACTACGACGCCTGGATCAACCAGCAGTTGGCGGCTGAACCGTCCCTCACCGAACCCTTTGTGGTGGCAACGGGTCGCGGCAGCCTGCAAACCAACCGGCACTACATCTGGTGGACGAATGCCATCGAGGGTGACGATCAGCTGCGACAGCGTCTGGCCTTTGCCTGGAGCCAGATCTTTGTGGTGTCTGACCGTGACTACACGCTCAGCAACGCCCAGTTCGCCATGTGCAACTTCTACGACATCCTGGCCACCGGATCGACCGGCAACTTTCGTGACCTGCTCGAGCGCATCACCCTGCACCCGGTGATGGGCATCTACCTCAGCATGGTGCGCAACGAGCGGGCCGATGCAGCGAGAAACGTTCGGCCAGATGAGAACTTCGCCCGCGAGCTCATGCAGCTCTTCACGATCGGGTTGCACGAACTGACGCCAGACGGTCGCGTGGTGCTCGAGGGCGGGGAGCCGGTGCCGGCTTATGACCAGCGCACCGTTGAAGAGTTCGCCAAGGTATGGACGGGTTGGAACTTTGGCGATGCAGACGAGTGGGTCTCCAACGACATGACCCCCTACGACAAACGCATCACGATGGTGCCCTGGGAGCAGTTCCACGAGCCTGCGGGCAAGACGCTGCTGCGCGGCGCAACGACGCCGTCAGGGGCCACCGCGCCGGCCGACATGACCGCCGCCCTCGACAACCTCTTCAATCACCAAAACGTCGGACCGTTCCTGGCTCGGTTGCTCATCCAGCGATTGGTCACCAGCAACCCGACGCCTGGCTATGTCGGCCGAGTTGCTGCTGCTTTCGACAACGACGGAACAGGGGCGAGGGGCAACCTCACCGCGGTCGCCAAAGCGATCCTGCTCGACCCCGAGGCCCGGCTGGGTCACGATGAGCTTCCCGACCAATTCGGCAAGTTCAAGGAACCAACGTTTCGGCTCACGCAGCTCTGGCGAGCCTTCGACGTTGTGCCGGGGCCCGAAGCCACCAACGGATACCGCCCATACGCCCGCCCGGTCGATCAGATCGACCAGGTGGTTGGCATGGCCGTCATGCGTGCGTCGTCTGTCTTCAACTTCTATCTGCCAGACAACCCGCTGGCGCCGAATAGTGACCTCGTCGCCCCCGAGCTGTCGATCCTGTCGGAGATTCACATCGCAACGACCAACAACATGCTGTTCGAGACGGTGCACAACCACCATCACATGAGCACCGAGCGACTCAATGTCTCGAAGATCGACTTGTCTGCTGAAGCGGCGATGGCAAACGATCCGCCCGTCCTCATCGCTCACCTCAACGAGCTGTTGCTCGCCGGGACACTGCCAAACGACATGGCTGACGCGTTGGCCGTCCACCTGTCTGCCTTGCCAGCCGATGCCGAGGGCCTGCTCACCCGCACCACCGAAGCCGTCTACGCGGTCGTTGGATCGCCCTTCCATCTGGTGCAGGCATGAGTCCGACCCAATCGTCAATTGAGGAACCGATGAGCAACCCTGATCCCATTCGCCAGCTTGTCTCGCAAACCGCTGGGCGCCGAACTGTCCTCAAGGGCCTTGGCACCGCCGCGGCAGGCGTGACCCTGGCTGGCCTCCCCGTTGGATCGCTCGCCCCCGCATCGGCCCAAGCATCACCCGGTCCCCGCAGCCTCGTGTGCATCTTCCTCTTTGGCGGTGCCGATTCGTTCAACATGTTCGTGCCCCGAGACCACGCAGAGGCCGGCCAAAATCACGCCACCTACGCCGCCACTCGAGGGCAGTTCGCGGTTGATGCCGGCAGTCTGCTCGGCATCGGCGATGGCGCCTTTGGCCTTCACCCTGGGCTCGACTCTCTTGCCACCATCGCCGAATCAGGTCGCCTCGCCACGGTCATGAACGTTGGCCCGCTGATTCGGCCGACCACAAACGCCGATGTTGTGGCCAGAGCCGAACTTCCGCAGCTGTTGTTCGCCCACAACGCGCAGCAGAAGTTGTGGCAGACCGGACGACGCGTGGTGGCCGTCAACGAGGGTTGGGGCGGCTCGATTGCCAGAGCGGTCGGGCAAGGCTCGGCCATCTCGTCCGCCTTCTCGATCAGCGGATCGGCACCGTGGCTTGCCTCGGTTGGTGGACGCTACTCACGCTTGTCTTCCACGGTCAGTATCGAGCGACTGATCGGCTACGACGCCTCGCTCCGGTCTTGGATTCCATCGTCTGAAGGTCTTGAAGCAGTGATGTCGACCGGACTGAGCTCGGCTGCTGGCGCCGCGAACCCGCTGGTGAGAGCAGCGTCAGACGCCATGCAGTCGTCCATCATCGCTACCGATGCGCTTCAGGAAGTGACGGCCGAGACAGAGGTGGGCATGGATGATGTGAGCGCCCGCACCTTGGGTGGCCGACTTCGTACGGTGGCCCAGCTCATTGCCAATCGCGACGCACTTGGCATGGAACGTCAGGTGTTCTTCGTTGGCATGGGCGGCTGGGACACCCACGGCGGACAAGCCGAACGGTTCCCCGTGTTGCTGCGTGAGTTAAACGAGGCCATCGGCGCCTTTCAGGGGAGTCTCGACGGCATGGGCGTCAGCGATTCGGTCACCACGTTCACCACGTCGGACTTTGGGCGCACGCTCACCAGCAACGGCGACGGCACCGATCATGCGTGGGGCGGCAATGCCTTCGTGTGGGGCGGCGCCGTGAATGACGGCCGTTACGGCACGTTCCCCAACCTGTCGATCACCAACAATCCAGATGACGCATCGGAAGACCCTGCTGACTTTGGTGGTCGCTTGATTCCCACCACCTCGGTGGTGCAATACGGAGCGACGCTCGCTCGATGGATGGGCTTGTCCGAAGCGCAGATCGACACCGCGTTTCCTGATCTCTCGAACTTTGGTGTGCGAGATCTCGGGTTCCTGAGCGCCTAGCCCAGCTCCTGGTTGATCTCTGACGCGATGCTTCGAGCCAGTGCGGTGAGGCGGCGTCGGTAGGTCGCGAGATCTGGCTCGTCGAGCTTGAGGCCACGCGGCGACCACGTCAACATGTCGAGCCAGTCGGCCCGCAACGCCACCCGAGCCTTTGCGTTGCCCGGCACAATCGAGGCGAGGTAGTCCTCAACGATGACCCACAGCCTGTTGAGTTCGGCCTGTACAGCCTCCATCACCACACCGCTCTTGGCCTCGAGCAGTTCGTCGTGATGCGGCGATGAGTACGTGAGTTCCCACAGGTCGCCTTCGAAGCGCTGAAGCATGGTGTCGAGCGCCCCGAAGTGGCTGTTGGCTGACGCCATACCGGCCTCGGCGGCAGCCACCCGTTCCTCGAACACCTTGGCAAAAGCTGCAGCAAAGATGTCTTCTTTGTCGGAGAAGTACTGGTAGAGGGCAGGGCGAGAAACGCCAGCAGCCTCTGCGATGTTGGCCATCGATGTTGCCCGAAAGCCTCGCTGCATGAACTGGTCAACAGCGGCTTGGCGAATCGTCTCTCGTCGTCCGTCGGCCCGCGACGGTGCGCTGGCGTGCTGCTGGGTGACGGATTCAACCACGAGTGGATCTTGACACATCTGGCTGAATGTGTCAGGTTCCAAACCTGACACATTTCGGATGAAGTGTCAGTTCGCCCAGCCCTTTGAGGAGTGTTCCCATGACCCGTCTTGGCTACCAAATACCAAACTTCACGTTGCCCGGTGTGGCCGCAGACGATGTGTTCAACAACGTCGTCGAACAAGCGAAAGCCGCTGAAGCAGCTGGTTTCGACCGCGTGTTCGTGATGGATCACTTCTACCAATTGCCGATGCTCGGGGCACCAAACGAGCCGATGTATGAGTGCTACACGATCCTGTCTGCCCTGGCCCAACACACCAGCACCGTTCGACTGTCATCGTTGGTCACGGGCAATACGTATCGGCATCCAACGCTGTTGGCCAAGACGGTCACCGCGCTCGATCACGTGTCTGGTGGGCGGGCGACGCTCGGCATTGGCGCCGGTTGGTTCGAGCTCGAACACCAATCACTCGGCTTCGAGTTCGGCACGTTCACCGATCGGTTCGAGAAGCTCGAGGAAGCCCTGCAGATCATCTTGCCGATGCTCAAGGGCGAGCCTGTGACACTCGACGGCAAGCACTATCAGGTGAGCGATGCGGTTAACTCACCGGCACCCATCTCTGACATTCCCATCATGATCGGCGGCGGCGGTGAGAAAAAGACGCTTCGCATGGCGGCCCAGTACGCCAACGAATCGAACCTTGCCGGTGCCCCCATCGACGAGATCCCACGCAAGCTCGATGCACTAGCCGCCCACTGCGAACGGTTGGAGCGAGATCGTTCCGAGATCGCCGTGACGTCGCTGCAGATGGTCGTTGTTGCGCCAACGATGGAAGAAGCCGAGGCTGATCTACGCGAAGTGGCGACGGCCAAGGGCTGGAACGATGAGATCATCGAGATGGCCAAGGGACTGCTCACGTTTGGCGATCCAGACACCGTTGGCGAGAAGCTGCAGGCGGTGATGGACACGGGGATCGATGGCCTCACGATCAACTTGGCGGCCAACGGTCACAAGCCCGATCGCATCGGTCTGCTTGGCGAGATCGGATTGAAGGTCACCAGTTAGCGAGTTGCAGATGGTGTTGGAACGGCGGCCGTCGCTCGTAGTCTGAGCGTTCGGTCGTTGAGCGGCAGGGTTGTTCAGCAAGGTCGTCCCGCCGCTCCGACCCACAGGCTCACCGAGCCGTCACCTTCCCCCGCAACGCGATGAGCCCGTGATGGGCCATGGTCTGGGGAGGCTTTGTGCTTTCGTTCTATGCCGCCAAGGGCGGTGTGGGTTGTTCGGTCACCGCGGCCGCCACTGCTGTGCTCGCGAGTCGCGAGGGGCCGGTGCTTCTCGTTGACTTGCTTGGCGATCAGCCTGCGCTGTTTGGCCTCGACGCCGCCAGTCCTGGTTTGGCCGACTGGTTCGGCGCCGATGCACCGTTGCCCGATGCGCTGAGTCGGCTCGAGGTGCCGGTCGACGACCGCTTGTCGTTGTTGCCGCTTGGTCGCGACCCGGGCCACACCACGTGGCTGGGCTCTGGCAACCCGGAGCAATACCAAACGTTGGCCCGGTTACTGCGGCTTGAAGGTCGCGAGATCGTCGTCGATGTCGGCACTGCGGCCGACCCGGCCCGTTCGATTCTGGGGGCATCGAACGCCGCCATCTTGGTGAGTCGACTGTGTTACCTGGCAACGCGGGCGGCTCGACCGTTGCTGCCGCCAGACGACGTCGTGGTGATCGACGAGCCGGGACGAGCCCTTCGGCCATCTGATCTTGCTGCCGTGTTTGGAACTGCCATCGACACGGTGTTGCCGTGGGATCCAGCCGTGGCCCGAGCCGTCGACGCCGGGCTCTTCGCCGCTCGCTTGCCTCGATCGCTGCACCGTTTGCGAGACCTGCTGTGAGTGCACCGTTGCCGCTGGCCGAGCGATTGATTGCGTGGCTTGCCACAGATGGGGATGCGTCGCGAGCAGATCTGATCGACCGGGTGCGTCTTAGCGAGCCATTGCTCGATGGAGCCGAGATTGTTCGCGCTGTCGATCGAGCGCTCGAGCGAGCTCATGGCCTTGGCGCGATCGCCGAGCTGTTCAACGACCCAGACGTCACCGAGATCATGATCAACGGGCCGGGCCAGGTCTGGATCGACCGCGGCGGCATGCTCGAGCCAACAACAACCAGGCTGGACGAGACCGAGATCGCCGTGCTCACGAGCCGTGTTCTCGAACCGCTATCGCTTCGTGTCGATCGCACAAGCCCGATTGTGGATGCCCGTCTTCCTGATGGCAGCCGCGTCAATGTCGTTGCGCCACCGGTGGCGGTTGACGGGATGATCGTCACGATCCGGCGGTTTCGGCGGCTCAAGCTTGGTCTCGACGCCTTTGGACCTGCGTCGTGCGCTGAGGTGCTGGCCGACTTGGTGCGCAAGCGCTCGACGATTCTCGTAGTTGGTGGGACAGGGGCCGGAAAGACCACGCTGCTCAACGCCATCGGCACGCTCCTACCGCCAGCAGAACGAATCGTGGTGGTTGAGGACACCACCGAACTTCAACTGCCGGGCGATCACATCGTGCGGCTCGAGGCGCGCGCTGCCAATGCAGAAGGCGTAGGTCTGGTGACGATGCGCGAGCTCGTGAGGACGGCGCTGCGCATGCGCCCCGATCGGTTAGTGATTGGCGAGGTACGAGGGGGCGAAGCGCTCGACTTGCTGATGGCGCTCAACACGGGCCATGAGGGTTCGCTTGCAACGTGTCACGCCAACAGTCCTGAGGCTGGCCTACGGCGGCTCGAGGTGTTGGCACTGCTCGGCGGCGTTGATCTGCCGCTCGAAGCCGTTCGCCAACAGATTGCGGAGGCGTTCGATGTGATCGTTCACGTGACCCGCCGTGCCGACGGCCAACGACTGATCACCTCGCTAGCCACCGTCCATCCAGCAGGACTTCGCACCGAATGGCAGGCGACATCATCACGGAGCAGATTGTGATGGGGGAGATTGTGACCGGCGGGCTCGTGGCGCTTGGTCTGTCGATTGGGATGGCGATTGCGGTGCTGCTGGCCGCTGATCGTCGTGCGTCGGTGGGTCTTCGGGGGAGTGGGAAGGCAGCTGATCCACCGGACGTGCACGCTTCGACGTTGGCGCTTGGCAGCGGAGGGCTTCTGGTGGTTGGTCTGGCGCTGTGGCTCCGCAGCCCGACCGTTGGACTGCTTGGGCCTTGGCTGGGCTGGTGGGGTTGGCGACAGCGTCAGCTGATGAATGAGCGGGCCGATCGAAGGCGTCTGCAGAGTGAGGTGATTGAGGCTGTTGATGCCACGATCATGCAACTTCGATCTGGCCAGCCGCTGGCGGTGGCCTTCCAACGCTCGCTCGATGACGAGGCGGTGGCCCATGTGGCGAGCTCGTTGCGGCCGTCGCTGAGCCGGGCAAAGGGTGGGGCTCCTCTAGCCGTTGCGCTCGATGAGGTTGCTGACGATGCCGGGAGCTCATGCTTGCGGCTTGTCGCCGCCACGGTGGCCACGCTCAGCCTCAACGGCGGAGCAGCGGTTGCTTCGCTTGAACGGTTGAACGACACGCTCCGAGCTCGTCGCGCCGCAATGCACGAGAGTCGGGCGCAGGCTTCGCAGGCAACGGCATCCGCTGCGGTGATGGGAAGCCTCCCCGTGGTGTTCGGCAGTGTCGTCGCCATCATCGAGCCCGCGCTTGCCAACTTCTACCTCCGCCACCCGATTGGCGTGGTTTGTGTGTTGGTGAGCGCAGCCCTCACCTCCGTTGGCTGGTTGTGGATGGAACGTGTCATCGAAGCCGAACGATGACGTCGTTGCTGATTGGCATCACGGCCGCGTTGGCCGTCGCTGGCGCACTGTGGCCCGACATCACGCCTCGGCGCCCTCATGCAGCGGTCGATACCGCGCCCGACCGTCTCTCGTGGCTGCCGCTGTGGGCTGGCGGCGCCACTGGCGCAGTTCTGGTTTCCATCGTGATCGGGTTGGTCCCCACCGTGGCGCTCTTCGGGGCGGCAGTTGGCGCCCGTTGGTGGCGGGGACGCGTGATCCACGCCGCTCGACAGCGGCTCATCGACGATGCACTTCCCGAGGTGATCGATCTGCTCGCCGTGGTGTTTGGGGCCGGTGGAACCGCCAGCCAATGCCTGGCCGTGCTGGCCGATCGAGGCCCGTTGGCAACTCGTCCCGGCGTTGCCGTCGCTCGCCGACAACAAGCTGTGGGTACGTCGCTTGTTGCGTGCTTGGAATCGCTTGTCGACGAGCTCGGGCCTGCGTATCGCCCGGCCGTGCGTGTGTTGGTCGCAACCGAACGCGATGGAGCACCGGTTGCCACACTGCTTGAACGGCTGGCCGATGAGTCGCGTTCGGCTCGGCGCCGTCAGATGGAGGCCAGAGCTCGCCGACTTCCGGTGCTGCTGCTCGGCCCGCTGGTTGTGTGCTTCCTGCCTGCCGTTGTGGTGGGCACGATCGTCCCGCTAGTAGTCGTTTCTCTCCAGCGGCTCACGGGGTGACATCGCAGCGTTCGTTCCTGAACGTTGCCTCCGTCGCAGCTTCGGCTGTCACTCAATTCATCATTGAAAGGACAGTCATCATGTTGATGCTGCATGCCCTCGTCACCCACCGATCCGATGGGTGGTTGTCCTCCCACCGTCTCAGCGAGCGTGGCCAGGCCACTGCCGAGTACGCCCTCGTCATTGTGGGAGCGGCGACCATCGCCGGTCTCGTTCTGGCGTGGGCTGCCGGCACGGGGAAGATCAGCCGTCTGCTGAACGCGGTGCTCGACGCCGTGATCGGAAAGGTGGGCTGATGGCTCGGGGGAGTGGTCGGCGCCGGCCCGAATCCGGCCAAGCAACGGTTGAGTTGGCGCTGACCCTTCCCCTGGTCGTGCTCTTCTCGTTGATGGTTGTGCAAGCCGGGCTCGTCGCCAAGGATCTTGTACTCGTGCATCACGCGGCGCGTGAGGGAGCAAGAGCAGCCGCTGTTGATCCAACACCGAGCGCGGCCCGAGCCGGCGTGACGGGAGGAGCTCGTCTCGACGCTGGTCGCCTCAACGTGTCGTTGAGCGGCGGTACGAGCGAGGGCGACCAAGCCACCGTTCGTGTTGTGTACGCCTCACCAACCAATGTGCCGATCGTCGGCGCGCTCGTTGGTGACATCAGCCTGACGGCCGACGTCACCATGCGAGTCGAATGAATGCGATCGAGCGGTTCTGGAGGCCGTGCGCCACGTTTCGGTGCTCTACGGCCTCCAGAACGGGGAGATCAGTGAGGTTCGAAGCCGGTTACTGCTTGGTCTGGGCGTACTCGATGAGCCGGGTCATCACGGCGTCGTCGACCTTGTCGACACTGCCGGCGTCGAACGGCGGCATCGGGTCGTACTCGATCATGAGTTGCATGGCCTTGGCCGCGATGTCGTCAACCAAGAGTTCGGACAACCGCAACGCCATGTCGATGCCAGACGACACGCCAGCGGCGGTGATGATGCGCTCATCGAGATGCTCAACCACCCGGGTGCCGCTTGGTGTGGCCCCCATCTTCTCGAGCGTTGCGTAGGCGCCCCAGTGGGTGGTTGCGGTGAGTCCATCGAGCAGTCCGGCGGCACCCAAAACATGAGAGCCGGTGCACACCGATGTGGTGTATCTGGTCGTTGGGTGCACGGCCTTGATCCAGTCAACGAGCGAGCTGCCGTTTTCGTGGGCTCGTGTGCCAACACCGCCTGGCACCACAACAACGTCGGGGTTTGGGACCTCAGCGAAGGTTTTGTCGACGTTGAGGCCAAGAAAGCCGTTGTCGGTTCGGACTTCGCCAACTTCGTCACCAACGAAGACGACTTCAGCGCCGGGAAGCCGCTGCAGCACCTCGTAGGGGCCGATGCCGTCGAGGGCCGTGAGTTGATGAAAGAGGGGAATCGCGATCTGCATGGGTGTGCTTTCCTGATGGTGGGTTAGTGCTTGACGGGTGTTGCGAATCGTTTGCGGTAGTCGTCTGGCGATACCCCGAGGTGGCGCTGGAAGCTGCGGCGCAGGGTTTCACTTGAGCCAAAGCCGCAGTGGCGGGCGATGGCTGCCATGCCGGCGTCTGTCGCTTCGAGTTGTTGTCGAGCCGCCTCGAGCCGCACTTTCTCGACGTAGCGAGCTGGGGTTTCGCCAACTTCTGACCGGAAGCGCCGAGTGAGGTGGCGAGCCGACATGCCGACCGTCTGAGCCAAGTGCTCGATCGAGAGGTCGGCTGAGGGGTCGGCGTGAATCAAGTCTTGGGCTTGTCGAATGGGGGGCGTCTCGGCCTGTTGGCTCCAGATGGCGGCCGAGAATTGTGATTGGCCACCTGGCCGCCGCAGAAACACCACGAGCCACCGAGCAACCTCTTGGGCAACGTTCGAGCCGAGGTCTTCCTCGACAAGGGCGAGTGCAAGATCGATACCAGCGGTGACACCGGCCGAGCTCCACACGTTGCCATCGCGCACCCAAATGGCGTTCAGGTCAACATCAATGTCGGGATACATCTCGGCGAGCCGATCGGCGTAGGCCCAGTGGGTCGCCGCCCGCTTGCCCCGCAACAACCCCGCGGCTGCGGCGATGAAGGTGCCCGTGCACACCGAGGCGACGCGCTCGACGTTCGTTGCCGTTTGTCGAATCCATTCGAGGAGTTCATCGTCGCCAATGGCTTCGCGGCGGGAGCCGAAACCTCCCGGAAGCAAGAGCGTGCCCGAAGGGGTCGAGTGGTCGGGGAGAGCGTCGGCGTAGAGGGCGAGGCCGGACTCACCCTTGATGGGGCCGGCTTCGGTCGCCACGAGGTTGAGCTGATAGCGCATTCCGCTGTGGCCCAAGGCATCGGCAACCTGGTTGGCCGCGTGAAAGACCTCGTAGGGGCCAACGATGTCGAGTGGCTGGTGTCGTTCGTAGGCGACGAGCCACACGTCGTGGGTCGAGTTCGTCGGGGTCACAGCTCCACTGTGGGCCAGGTTGACTATGTCGTCAATGACGCACACCCCACCATTTCGGCCATCCCTTCCCGGATTGGTGTGCTGAGACGGTCGTAAGTGGTCACCTGGGCACACCAATCCTTGTGGTGGCGCTGATTGGTGTGCTGAGACGGTCGTAAGTGGTCACCTGGGCACACCAATCCCGGCGGCCGAGGGTTAGAAGGGGTCGTCGAGGCCGAGAGTGGTGCTGATGAGGGCGTGGGCCGCGTACTTCTCGAGCGGTTCGTTGCCATTGCCGCACTTGGGCGACTGCACGCACGACGGGCAACCGGTTTGGCAACCGCAGTTGTCGAGCACCTCAGCTGTGGCGTGGAGGTGTCGGTCGGCTGCCCCATAGGCGAGCTCGGCGATGCCAGCGCCGCCGGGATACCCGTCGTAGATGAAAATGGTCGGCAGGTCGGTGTCTGGTGCCGCGGCGATCGACACGCCGCCGACGTCCCAACGGTCGCAGATGGTGAAGAGGGGCAGGATGCCGATGGCGGCGTGCTCGGCTGCATGGAGTGCACCCGGCACTTTGAAGTCGGCGATGCCTGCCATCTTCAACATCTCGGGCTGCCACTCATACCAAACCGCTGTGGTCACGAGTTCTTGCGGCGGGAGGTCGAGCTCGACGGATTCGACGAGGTCACGACTGCCCGATTCGCGCACCTGATAGCCAGTGACGGTGGTGGTCACCTTGACCATCCCGAGGTTGAGCGTCGAGATGCCTACGGGCTTCGACTCGCCTGTGGATACCACCTCGATGGCGATGTTTGACATGGCGGTCGTCCATGTCGAGCCGTCGTCACGCTCGGCATAGGCGGTGCGGGCGTGCAGGTCGAGTTCGCGAATCTTCCACGGTTGGCCACGGTGCAGATAGATGGCGCCGGTGTGCACGAGGTTGGCTGCTCGACCAAGCTCGACCGTGCCGATCTTGTCGCCTGCCTCGTCGACGATCTTCAGCTCGCCTGGTGAGGCAGACCGTAAACCAATGCGATGGAACGGCATGCCTCTCCCGCCCCACACGGCTCGAGGAATGCGACGTCGGTCGGGGCGAATCCGCAGCTCGTCGCTCACGACGAGGCGCCGAACACCGTCGTCGAGATCGCCCCAGTAGTGGGCGTCGGCTGGCATGAGCGGGTGTTCGTACGCGGCGCAGCCGAGGTGTGGGTCGAGAATGTTTGGGTTGTCGACGTTGATGACAGCTGGCTCGGGTGAACGTTCGAAGAGATCTTTGGGGTGGCTGGCGAACCACTGGTCGAGCTGATCGTCGCCCGCCACTAACACCGCCAACGACTCCTGACCAGATCGACCGGCTCGGCCGATCTGTTGCCAGAACGAGGCGATGGTGCCGGGGAAGCCGCACAAGACCGTTGCGTCGAGGCCGCCGATGTCGATGCCGAGCTCGAGCGCGCTTGTGGTGACAACGGCTCGAACCGAACCTGATACCAACTCGGCTTCGATCTCGCGACGCTCGGCCGCGAGGTAGCCGGAGCGATACGGACGAACGGTGTCAGACAGCTCGGGAGGGAGAGAGCGGGCCACGCCGGCCGCCACCCGTTCGGTGAGCGCCCGGCTTGAGCAGAACGCGATCACTCGGCGTCCGGACTGCACCAACTCGGAAACCACGCGAATGGTCTCGGTGGCCGGTGACTGTCGCACGCCGCGGTCAACGTCGATTAGCGCCGGTTGCACGAGCGCAACTTGGCGAGGACCGCAGGGCGAGAAGTCTTGGTCGACCGGCACCACGTCTTGTCCGCACAGCTCTGACGCCAACACAGAGGGCGTGCCGATCGTGGCAGACGTGAACACGAAGGTTGGGCTCGAACCGTAGAGAGCGCAGGCCCGTTGCAGCCGCCGCAGGAGATGGGCGACGTGCGTGCCAAAGATGCCCCGCAAGACATGTAGCTCATCGATTACCACGTATTCGAGTCGCTTCAGGAACGTGGCCCACTTGGCGTGATGCGGGAGGATCCCGTGGTGCAGCATCTCGGGGTTGGTAAGCAGCACGTTGGCGTTTGAGCGAGCCCAGGTGCGCTGCTCGCGAGGTGTGTCGCCGTCGTAGGTGGTGGCCTGCATGCCGGGCACATCCATGTCGCCGAAGGCCCGCAGCTGGTCTTGGGCGAGGGCCTTGGTTGGGTAGATGAGCAGCGATGTGCCAGGTCGGATGCCGGTCACGATCGACTCAGCAATGGGGACCTGGTAACAGAGTGATTTGCCAGACGCGGTGCCGGTGGCGATCACAACCG
>CALLGK010000189.1 GCA_938009905.1 uncultured Acidimicrobiales bacterium
AGCGTTTGGGAACGCTGCCGGATCCGCGGACAGGACTGAGTCCATCCCCAAAGCAGACAGAACGTACTGACGTTCCTCTGCCTGCATGCGGATCACAGGCAAGACGGAGGACCACGTCATGACCACCGAATTTCCCTCACTTCCCGACCGTCCAGACATCGGTCAGCTTCGCCGCCAAGCCAAAGACTTGTTGCGAGAAGCGGTCGCTGGAGACAGCGCGGCGATCAAACGCCTGAGCGGCAACCCAAATCCCAAGCTGTCTGATGCTCAGTTCGCAATCGCACGCGAGCTCGACTTCGCTTCCTGGCCCAAACTCACACGAGCCATCGCTGCGACAACTGCAGCATCAGGAACAGGCGAGATTCGCAAGCCATCGGCGACCAATCAGCATCTCGCTGAGTCGACCTTCAAGGCTTCAACGTTTCTCGACGCGGCAAAGGAAAACGGATGGGAACCCGGCCGACTTCCTTCCGCCATCGTGTTTGTGTTCCAGAACTCCTTTGCCAGCCAACTCGAACACGACGACCGGTTCGTTGAAGACAAGAGCCTGGCCGTGAGCAACGGGCGCTTCTTCATCACGAAGAACGATCCAGCGATCGCCGTCAGCTGCATGAGCGCTGGCGGCGCATTCGTTGGTCAAGTTGAGAATCAGCGAGCGCTCGACGGCGCCGAGAGGTTTGTGATCTTCAACCTGGCCGGAGGCTTCGGCCAAGACATTTCGGTTGGCGACATCGCCGTCATCGAGACGGCGGTACGAGACGACGGCATCTCGCCGCACTATCTGCCCCCAGGGGACACCGTCGATGCCGACCACGACCTCACCGAGTTGCTGCTGACGGCGACGCAGAGCGTGCAGCCACACGCTCGCACCCACATCAGCTGGACGAACCCGGCGACATTCCGCCAAACCGAAGCCGCCGTCAACCACTACATCGAGCAGGGCGTCACGATCGTCGAGAGTGAAATCGCGTCACTCTTTGCGGTCTGCCAAGCCCTCGACGTCAGGGCCGGAGCAGTCGTGGTCACCACCGGCATCAGTCCCGAGCCGAGCGACGACGTTCCAGCAGCTGATTGGGCAACGCTGCGCGACACGCAGTTGGCCGCGTTTGATGCCGTGATCGACAAGTTGCAGAACGCGACAGCGTGACGGCGCTCACCAAGGCGCACAACTCGACTAGGAGTTGAGGGAGGCGAGGGTGGCTCGCGTGGCAGCTCGTTCTTCTGGGTTGCCGAACTCGTTGGCCATGATCGAGGTGGCGCCGGCGGCGACAAGGCCGTTGAGCCGCTCCGCCACCTCGTCGGCCGAACCGATCGCAGCGAGATCTTGCGGACCCTCGAGCCCTTCGCGGTCGAGCATCGCTCGATACGACGGCAGCTGGCCATACACGGCGTACTCCTCCGCCGCCCTGGCCCTCGCCGCATCCACGTTGTCGGTGACGCACACCGGAATGCCGGCTCCAATCGAGGGAGCGGGGCGACCGGCTTCGGCTGCGCCGTCGGTGATGGTCGGCACGATGTGATTGGCGAGCGTTTCAGGTCCGACCATCCACGTGAGGGTGCCGTCGGTCCGTCGACCTGCGAGCTCAAGCATCTTCGGACCAAGCGCGGCCAACATCAATCGAGGGGCTTGTGCCTTCACACCAAGCTCGCCTCGAGCCGTGACCACATCGCCGCCAGCTGACACGGCTTCGCCATTGAGCAGCGGCACAAGTCCGTCGAGGTACTCCCGCATGTATCGGAGCGGGCGCTCATACGTGAGCCCCCACATGCCCTCCACCACGATTTGGTGCGACAGGCCGATGCCCAGCGTCAGGCGACCCTGTGCGACCTGCGACACGGTGAGCGCCTGCTGCGCGAGCATCATCGGGTGCTGGCGATAGACGGGCACAACGTCGGTACCGAAGTGGAGCTCGGGCACCTCTCGGGCCGCCACGGCGATCGCCGTCAAGGCGTCAACCGCGAAGATCTGCGCGGCCCACATCGACGAGAAGCCAGCCTCGTGGACGTCGTTTGCCTCCGAGACAAGATCGTCGACCGAGTTGAGGGCGGTGGTGAAGATGCCAATGTCCATCCGCAGAAGGTAGCGGCGCGCCTCCGCAAGTACCGAGCCCACCATCTCCGACCTACCGACACACCCTCTCCCGGCACGAACATGCGTGCACGAGACCTCCTCCAGCCGTTCCCATGCACGCAACTTCAGAAGCGGCACGAACTTGCGTGCGCCAAACCGCCCCTAGCTGTTGCCATGCACGCAGGTTCGCAGGAGGGGTCGCGGGACGGAGGGGCGGCGTAACGAAAAGTACCTGGCCCCTAGGAGGGGGGTTAGATCTTTTCGGAGCTGGAGGGGAAGGTGGCGGCGAGTTGTTCTGGGGTGGGATCGACTCGCAGCTGTGACTCTGGTGGCAGCAGCGCCGAGATCTTGTCCATGAGCTCGACGATGGCAATGTCGAGATCAGCCTCGTCTGTTGTGCTGACCGACGGGTGATACGGCTCGCCGATGGCGACCTTCACCTCGGGTGGATCGGCAAGGTTGAGCACAAACGGCAACTGACGATTGCGGGGCCAAGCCCGCTCGGTGCCCCACAGCCCGATGGGCACGATCGGCTGGCCGGTTTCGATCGCTAGCCGGACGGCGCCGTAGCGCCCCTTGAGCTCTGGATCAAAGAACGCTTCGCCTCGAGGAATCGTCCCCTGGGGGAACACGGCAACGATTTCGCCGGCTCGTAGTGCTCGAGCCGCCTGCTCCATCGGAGCCGACCCCGCGTTTTCTCGGTCAACCCTGATCGCACCCATGGCCTTGGCGATCTGGCCAACAACCGGCGCGTCGGTCACTTCCTTCTTGGCCAGGAACCGGACGGGGCGACTGACCTGTCCTCCAACGAAACCAACGATCGTCGGGTCGAGATAGCTGCGGTGGTTCGAGGCCATCACGAGGCCACCCTCCGCCGGCAC
>CALLGK010000190.1 GCA_938009905.1 uncultured Acidimicrobiales bacterium
GAACGGAGACCAACGTGGTGCGGGTCGTTGTTCGTCTCGAAACGTACGCGCTCGCTGCAAGGGACGACGGACCGTTGCGTTCGGAGGAACTTGCAACCTGTGAGGTCACTCGGTGAGATGGCTCACACAACCGATCAACGAACACGCTGCTCTCCGATGGCAGCGACTCCTCTGCCTCGCAACTGCGGTGTACCTGGCGGTGCGGGCGCCCGCATTGCTCGACGACTCACGCACCAACTTCGACAGCGTCGGTGTGCTCTGGCGGCTGGAGCATCCGCTTGGGGGCAGAGCCCTCGGCCTCCTCCTCAGCTTCAGCATCGTCGCCATGCTCTACGCCGGGCTCAGGCACGTCGCGCTCTTCACTACCTCGAACGTGGACGGCGCCACAGACATTCCGTGGGTGGTGGTGCCTGGTTCGCTCGCGGTCCTCGTCTTGCTCACGCATCGCTCGTCGCTCGGGCAGATTTTGTGGTTTGACGTGCTCATGATGCTCCACGTCCTGGTTCTTGCCGGCATGGCGACTCTGAGCCGGATCTCAGACGACCGACGAATGGTTGCTGGTTGGGGCTTGCGCCTCGCTGCCATCATCACCATCACCACGTATGTCGTATCGGCGGTTACCAAACTTCGTATCGGAGGACTTGAGTGGGTGGGCGACGAAGCCCTTCAGCGCCACATCACCTATACCGCCATCCGCGCCGACGCACTTGGGGGGCGTTCCTCGCCCGTGGCTCAGCCATTCGTGAACCTTGGTCTCGCCGGTGCCCCAGCAGCTGCCGCTGCGCTCGCTCTCGAACTTTTCGCTCCTCTGGCCTTGTTCAACAAGCGAACGGCGTGGATCTGGGCAGCTTGCACGTGGCTCATGCACGCGACAGTCGCCGCCACCATGTTCATCGTCTTTCACTGGCCGCTCTTGGGGCTCGCGTTTGCTCCAGTGATTCTCGCTGCCGGTGGCAATGAACACGGTGCTCTGCGGCGTTCTCGGTGAGCTCGTCAGATCCTGTCGAGGAAGAGCTGGTGCAAGCGGTTGTCGTCGGTGAGTTCAGGGTGGAAGCTCGACACCAGCGCGTTGCCGGATCGACACAGCACTGGCGTGTCGTGGTCGGCGCCTGCAGGGCGGACCGAGGCCAGCACGTCAACGCCATCGCCGATCCGCTCCACCACTGGGGCGCGGATGAAGACGGCGCGGAACGGATCACCATCGAGACCATCGACGGGAATGTCGGCCTCGAATGAATCGAGCTGCCGGCCGTAGCCATTGCGACGAACACCGATGTCGATCGCCGCAAAGGACGACTGGTCTGGCCGACCATCAGAGACATCGCTGGCGAGCAGAATCATCCCGGCACATGTGCCGAACACCGGCATGCCGTCTGCCAGCAGCTTCCCCACCGGCTCTCGCAACTCAAGCGAGTCGAGCAGCTTGCTGATCGTGGTCGATTCTCCGCCGGGAATGACGAGCGCATCGATGCCATCGAGATGCTTCGGTTGACGAATCTCCGCGGTGCGAACACCACAGGCCGCGATCGCTTCGATGTGACGGGCGAACGCTCCTTGGAGCGCCAGAACACCGACGGTGGGCGAGCTCACCAACCTCGATCTTCGAATCGAGTGTTGACTTCGTCCATGTTGATGCCGGTCATCGGTTCGCCCAGGCCGCGGGAGACCTTGGCGAGAATGTCGGCGTCACGGAAGTTCGTGGTGGCCTCAACGATGGCCTTCGCTCGAGGCGCAGGGTTGGAACTCTTGAAGATGCCGGAGCCAACGAAGACCGACTCGGCGCCGAGCTGCATGGCAAGGGCGGCGTCTGCCGGTGTGGCCAAACCACCAGCGCAGAACATCGGAACAGGCAGCTTGCCGGTTTCCGCAATTTCCTGCACCAAGGGAAGAGGGGCTCTCAGCTGCTTGGCCCACTCGAAGAGCTCGGCCTCGTCTGACTGGCCGATCTTCTTGATGTCGCCGATGATGCTGCGCAGATGGCGCACGGCTTGAACAACGTCGCCCGTGCCGGCCTCGCCCTTCGAACGAATCATGCAGGCACCCTCGCTAATGCGACGGAGGGCCTCACCGAGATTGGTGGCGCCACACACAAACGGCACGTCGAATGCGAACTTGTCGATGTGATGAGTTTCGTCTGCTGGCGTGAGCACTTCAGACTCATCGATGTAGTCGACACCGAGGGCCTGGAGAATCTGGGCTTCAACGAAGTGGCCGATGCGAGCCTTGGCCATCACCGGAATGGTCGTGACCTCTTTGATGCCATCGATCATGTCTGGGTCTGACATGCGAGACACGCCACCGTCTTTGCGGATATCGGCGGGCACTCGTTCAAGCGCCATCACCGCAACGGCACCAGCGTCTTCTGCGATCTTGGCCTGTTCAGGCGTGACGACGTCCATGATGACGCCGCCCTTCAGCATTTCCGCGAGACCACGCTTCACGCGAACGGTGCCTGTGACGTGATCGGGTGTCGTTCCAGCCATTGATGGTTCAGCCATGGCGGCGAGTGTAGAAGTGGCCTCCTTCGAGTACGTCAAGCGCAGGCCAATTTTGTTCCCGTCCACCAACCCAACAATCGGTTGGTCACCCTCCCCCGCTGGATCTCTCCGAAACCGGCCGTCTCGAGCGCTTCTGTCACACTCAGCTCCTCAGCAATGTCGTGGTCGTGCATCGACATCGTGCGCCCGATCAACCCCACCGGATCAAACTCGACAACGAGGATCGGGGCTCCGGGCCGCAGCACTCGCCAGGCCTCACGCAGTGCGAGCGGCCGGTCTTCGGCTGGCAGATGATGCAACGAAAGCGAGAAGCTCACGGCTGCAACAGACTCGTCCTCCACGGCCAGCGCCTGCGCCGAACCAATCTCGAACGACACATCGGCGTTCCTCTTCGCCGCTTGCTCACGAGCCCGGCCCGTCATCTCGGCACTCGGATCGATGCCGAGCACGCCGGCATCCGGAAACCGGCGGGCGAGAGCAAAGCTCAGTGCGCCGGTACCGCAGCCAACGTCGACGATCAATCCCGACGGAAGCGACGGCAGCACAGCCGCCGCTCGATCGAAGACTTGATCACGTCGTCCCAGGGTCAACGCACCACTCATCACGTCGTAGAGCCGCGCCGCCTTGAACGTGTCACCGGTTTCGCTCTGATCAACCAACTTGTTGAGCAT